>NZ_DBMACV010000002.1:0-104586 GCF_057861905.1 Phocaeicola sp.
CGAGATTATCTTCTGAATATCGCTGCCTGAAAAAGTTAACTACACTCTTATCGTTGATAAAGAAAAGAGGGTGAATCGCGTATTACGACACACCCTCGTTTTATCAAATAAAAGCTTTACAGCAAAGCATTAATCTTTCAGTTTAGCCTTGATAAAGTCGCGGTTCAAACGAGCAATATTGCTGATAGAAACGCACTTCGGACATTCAGCTTCACAAGCACGTGTGTTAGTACAGTTACCGAAGCCCAGTTCATCCATCTTAGACAACATAGCTTTTGCACGGCGCAAAGCTTCTGGTTTACCTTGAGGCAACAAGTTCAACTGGCTAACCTTAGCTGAAACGAACAGCATAGCTGAACCATTCTTACAAGCTGCTACACAAGCACCACAGCCGATACAAGTTGCTGCATCCATAGCTTCGTCAGCAACCGGTTTCGGGATCAGGATAGCGTTTGCATCCTGAGGAGCACCAGTACGTACGCTGATAAAACCACCAGCCTGCATAATCTTATCGTAAGCAGAACGGTCTACCATCAAGTCCTTGATAACCGGGAAACCGGCAGAACGCCATGGTTCAACAGTAATTACATCGCCATCTTTGAAACGACGCATGTAAATCTGGCAAGTTGTAGCACCTTTTGCAGGTCCGTGAGGATGTCCGTTGATATACAAAGAACACATACCGCAGATACCTTCACGACAGTCATGGTCGAATACGATCGGTTCTTTGCCTTCTTCAATCAACTGTTCGTTCAAGATATCCAACATTTCCAGGAATGAAGTATCGCCCGGGATATCTTTCATCTGGAATGTATCGAAATGACCTTTTTCTTTAGGTCCGTTCTGACGCCAAACTTTCAGCGTAAATGATATATTTTTATCCATTTTACTTAGATTCTTTAATTGTTTAACTTCACTGATTAGCTCTTATAGTTACGAGTCTGAACCTTAATTGCTTCGTATACCAGTGGTTCTTTGTACAATACCGGAGCCTTGTCATCGCTTCCCTGATATTCCCAGCAAGCAACGTAGAAGAAGTTTTCATCATCACGTTTAGCTTCGCCTTCTTCAGTCTGATATTCTTCACGGAAGTGACCACCGCAAGATTCGTTACGGTTCAATGCATCGTATGCAATCAGCTCACCCATTGTAATGAAGTCGTTCAGACGGATAGCCTTATCCAATTCGACATTCATGCCTTCCTTAGAACCTGGGATAAACAATTCTGTTTCGAACTCTTTACGTACTTCTTTCAGTTTAGCCAAACCTGTCTTCAAGCCTTCAGCAGTACGTCCCATTCCGACGTATTCCCACATTATACGACCTAATTCCTTGTGAATAGAGTCTACAGACTTCTTACCCTTGATGTTCATCAGGTGATCAATCTTAGCCTGAACAGCCTTTTCTGCTTCAGCAAATTCCGGCAAATCGGTAGAGAAGCGAGGAACAGTAATCTGGTCTGCCAAATAGTTCTGGATAGTGTAAGGCAATACGAAGTAACCGTCAGCCAATCCCTGCATCAAAGCAGAAGCACCCAAACGGTTAGCACCGTGGTCAGAGAAGTTACATTCACCGATAGCGAACAGACCCTTGATAGAAGTCTGAAGTTCGTAGTCAACCCAGATACCACCCATTGTATAGTGGATAGCCGGATAGATCATCATCGGATTATAATATTTCACTCCGTTGATTTCTTTAGCAAGTTCACCCGGATTTACATCGGTGATTTCTTCGTACATATCGAACAAGTTACCATAACGCTGACGAACAACATCGATACCCAGACGTTCGATACATTCAGAGAAGTCAAGGAATACAGCCAGACCAGTGTTGTTTACACCATAGCCGTGGTCGCAACGTTCCTTAGCAGCACGTGAAGCAACGTCACGCGGAACCAAGTTACCGAATGCCGGATAACGACGTTCCAAGTAGTAATCACGGTCTTCTTCAGGGATATCACTACCCTTCTTAGTACCAGCCTGCAAAGCTTTCGCATCTTCCAATTTCTTCGGAACCCAGATACGACCATCATTACGCAAAGATTCAGACATCAAAGTCAACTTAGACTGCTTGTCACCGTGTACCGGAATACAAGTCGGGTGAATCTGTACATAAGCAGGATTAGCAAACCAAGCTCCCTTACGGTAGCAAGACATTGCAGCAGTACAGTTACAAGCCATTGCGTTAGTAGACAAGAAGTAAGTGTTACCGTAACCACCAGTAGCAATAACTACAGCATGAGCTGCGAAGCGTTCCAATTTACCTGTAACCAGATTCTTAGCAATGATACCACGTGCACGACCGTCAACGATTACGATATCTTCCATTTCGTAACGAGTGTACAGTTTTACTGTACCTGCACCTACCTGACGGCTCAATGCAGAGTATGCACCCAACAGCAACTGCTGACCAGTCTGACCTTTAGCATAGAATGTACGAGAAACCTGAGCACCACCGAAAGAACGGTTAGCCAATGTACCTCCGTATTCACGAGCAAAAGGAACACCCTGAGCAACACACTGGTCGATAATATTGTTTGAAACTTCAGCCAAACGATAAACGTTTGCTTCACGAGCACGGTAGTCACCGCCCTTTACAGTATCATAGAACAAACGATAGATTGAGTCACCATCGTTCTGATAATTTTTTGCAGCATTGATACCACCCTGTGCAGCAATAGAGTGTGCACGACGTGGAGAATCCTGAATACAGAAATTGAATACGCGGAATCCCATTTCACCAAGAGAAGCTGCAGCTGATGCTCCAGCCAAACCTGTACCTACCACAATGATATCCAAACGACGTTTGTTAGCCGGGTTTACCAATTTCTGGTGAGCCTTATAATTAGTCCATTTCTCAGCTATCGGGCCTTCAGGAATTTTAGAATCAATTATTTTAGTCATAATGTTTTTTCAGTTTAAATCAGTTACACTTAAATTAGCAAGCACCGCAACCCATCATGTTCTTCAGGAAGAATACAATAGCTACCAGCATGAAACCAAGAACGATGATGGTAGAATAGATGTTAGAGATGCATTTCCAGCGGTTAATCCAAATCATGTTGTTCCAACCCAAAGTCTGCATTGCGCTCCAGAAACCGTGAGTCAAGTGGAACCACAAAGCAATCAGCCAAATAATATACAACACGAAGAACAACGGATTAGAGAAAGTCTGCATGATATAGCCATAACCGTCGGCTGCATGAAGACCACCCATCATAGGGTTGCCGATGATTTCAGCGAACTGCATTTTGTACCAGAAGTTCATAAAGTGAAGAGCCAGACCCAAGATTACGATGATACCAAGTACCAGCATGTTCTGAGAAGCCCATTCCACATTTTTCGGGCGAGCACTTACAGCATAACGTTCGCTACCGCGAGCTGCACGGTTCTGCATTGTCAACCAGAAAGCGTAGATAATGTGAATTACAAACAAGGCAGCCAATCCCACAGTTGCAACCAGTGCATACCAGTTAGCACCCAGGAACTCACAAACCATGTTGTAAGCTTCGCCCGAGAACAAAGCAACACAGTTCATCGCCATGTGAAATGTCAGAAACAGGACAAGGGCGATACCAGTTACACTCATCACCACTTTCCTTCCAATAGATGAATTACTTAACCACATAAATGATTGAATTTAAATTATTTAATTGTTAGAACTAAAAATTCTGTCCACATATACTAAAATACGATACAAAATTAGGAGTTTTCCATAGATAATACAAGGATTACGGAAATAATTCTTTAATATATTCACAGGAAACAGTTCTAAGAAGGGATTTTTTCTTATTCTTTTACAGCCATACGACTTCCATTAAAGGACAAGGACAACAATAAGGAACGAGCCCCAAGGCCAAAATCTGCATTCTGTAAATGCAATTTTTAACTTGCACGCACAAACATTCTGGTAAGTACAAACGATAAAAGCCGCTTCAGCACCCTCCTAATGGACTACTGAAACGGCTTTTTCATATCATCAGTACCGTAAAGGTATTATTCTATTTCCGCTCAGGAAAATTCATTCCCGGCTTTTCTAATAATTCAACAGCCTTGAGCACGCTATTATTCATCCGGTTCATGACCTGAAAGTACTCACTCATGTCCCACAAATCCCGGGCAATTAATGCTTTCATCTGAGCCTTTATCAACGGAAGAGCTGTCTGATACTGCTTCTCATCATATTTTACTCCAAGTTGTTCACCCAACGTTTTCAACTCCTCCAACATTTCAGGAGTCACCTCAAAGCCTTTATCAAAATGACGAAAATCTTTATATTCTTTCAACCATTCTTCGCGATGCGTATCTACCAGTTTCAGATTCATCTGTACAATAGCTCCCTTATCACGCAAAGCAAGATAATAATCGGTATACATAGTTGTATCTACCGGGACAAAATAGTCGGGCATAATACCTCCACCACCGTAAACGGTACGTCCCAGTTTTAAAGTCTTACATTTTAAAGAATCGGGAAAATGAATACTGTCGGCACTCAACATTTCACCACGATTATACCTATCTATCAGGTCTTTATTGTACTGTTCAATACTCTCGTAAGGCTTCTGAATACAACGCCCTGAAGGAGTATAATAACGAGCAACAGTCAAACGAATCATCGAACCGTCAGGTAAGTCAACCGGACGCTGAACCAATCCCTTACCGAAACTACGACGACCAACAACGATTGCACGGTCCCAATCCTGCAAAGCACCTGTAACAATCTCACTTGCCGATGCAGAAAACTCATCTACCAGCACCACCAAACGGCCATCTAAAAAGTCACCATTTCCTTCAGCCTCAAATTCAGCACGAGGATTACGACGTCCTTCTGTATAAACGATTAATTCCTTCTTACCCAAGAACTGATTTGCCAGTTCAATAGCAGCATTCAGGTAACCACCACCGTTTCCTTGCAAATCGAGAATAAGATCACGCATTCCTTCTTTCTGCAAACGATGAAGTGCGTCTGCAAACTCCTTTCCAGTAGTAGCAGCAAAACGATTCACACGGATATAACCAATTTTCCGGTCAACCATGTAAGAAGCATCAAGACTATATACAGGAATCTTATCTCGTTTAATCGTAAACGGAAGCAATTCCTTGACTCCCCGGCGCATTACCTTAACCGTTACTTCGGTACCACGCTTTCCACGCAAACGGCGCATCACGTCTTCCGTACTCATCTTCACTCCGGCTATTACCGTATCGTTCACTTCTATAATACGGTCGCCCGCCAGTATACCCACCTTTTCGGAAGGCCCTCCTGACACTGGCTGGATAACAAAAAGCGTATCGGTAGCCATATTAAACTGGATACCTATACCATCAAAATTACCCTGCAACGGTTCATTCAACTCTTTCACTTCTTCCGGATCGGAATAAGTAGAATGAGGATCCAACTGCTCCAGCATACTTATAATAGCTGTCTCGACCAACTTATTTTCATCTACCTTATCGACATACAAGTTTGATATAGCAAATTCGGCCAACTGTAATTTACGCGACGGAGAATTGAGTATCTTATTTTGCGCAACAACAGCAGTAGCAGCTATCAAAACACATAATATTGAGCAAAATCTTTTTTTCATAAGGCTCGTATTCATCATAAATTAATATTCAATCCTTCTGGAAGGAACGGCGTCACATCTTTACCATATTGCAATAATTCACGTACTATAGTAGAACTGATAGCTGTCAGTTCCGGTTCCGTAAAAAGCAAAATCGTTTCGATTCCAGCAAGCTTCCGATTGATATCGGCTATAGTTTCTTCATATTCAAAATCGTGTACTGTACGTATACCTCTGATAATAAACTTTGCCTCTTTCTTTTGTGCAAAGTCAACAGTCAAGCTATCGTATGCTTCCACTCGAATACGAGGTTCATTACTATACAGCTTCTTGATCATCTCGACACGTTTTTCAGTTGGGAACCAAGTCTTTTTATTGTCATTAATGCCAATGCCAATGATAATTTCATCCATAAAAGTCAGGGCACGCTTTACCACAGAAAAGTGTCCAATAGTAAAGGGATCGAACGTCCCGGGAAATATTGCTCTTTTCATTTTAATTATCAAATCATAAATAGAGAAAAGCATTTGTTCTAACTCAACAAATCCTCTTCTATTACCAAATTATTAATAATGAAATTCTGACGCTCCATGGTATTTTTACCCATATAGAACTCCAGCAATTCTTTTACCGCATCTGTCTTACGCAAAGAAACTTGTTCCAGACGCATATCTTTTCCTATAAAATTACGAAATTCATCAGGCGATATTTCTCCTAAACCCTTAAACCGAGTTATTTCCGGATTGGGAGCCAGCTTCTCGATTGCAGCAATTCTTTCCTCATCGGTATAACAATAAATTGTTTCGTATACACCTTTTTTACGGTTACGAACACGGAAAAGTGGTGTCTGAAGAATATAGACATGCCCTTTCTTTATTAAGTCTGGGAAGAATTGCAAGAAGAAAGTTATCATCAGCAGACGAATATGCATACCGTCCACATCAGCATCAGTAGCCACAATAACCTTATTATATCGTAATCCGTCCAGTCCGTCCTCTATATTCAATGCAGCCTGCAACAGATTAAACTCTTCGTTTTCGTATACTACTTTTTTAGTCAATCCAAACGAATTCAAAGGCTTACCCCGCAAGCTGAATACAGCTTGTGTATTTACATCGCGACTTTTGGTAATGGAACCACTTGCCGAATCTCCCTCAGTTATAAAGATAGAACTCTCCAGACGTGGATCATTTTCTTCGTCCTTTTTTGTTCCTTTCAAATCATTCAAATGAATACGGCAATCACGTAATTTCCGGTTATGCAAATTAGCTTTCTTCGCACGTTCACGAGCTATTTTAGTAACACCCGCAATAGCCTTACGTTCCTTTTCTGATTCCTGAATCTTCTGAAGCATGATATCAGCTACATCAGGATGCTTATGTAAGTAATTGTCTACATTTTCCTTTACAAAATCGCCGATAAACTTATTGACACTGATACCCGACAATGGATAGGGATTTCCATCGGAATCCTTTTCCGGAGCCATTGTTAACGAACCAAGTTTGATCTTTGTCTGACTTTCGAATGTAGGTTCTATCACATTGATAGCAATAGCTGCTACCAATCCATTTCGGATATCCTGAAACTCCATATTTTTGCCATAGAATTCCTTGATGGTACGTGCAATATGCTCTTTAAAAGCACTTTGATGAGTACCACCCTGAGTTGTATGCTGCCCGTTAACAAACGAATAGTACTCCTCTCCATACTGGGGACTATGCGTAAAGGCTATCTCTATATCCTCTCCTTTTAAATGAATAATAGGATACAACCCCTGAGATGTCATATTGTCGTTCAATAGATCTTCCAAACCATTACGACTGACAATACGATGACCATTATAATAAATCGATAACCCGGTATTTAAATACGTATAGTTACGTAACATGGTTTCGATATATTCCGGTCGGAAATGATAGTTCAAAAATAGTGTGTTATCAGGTTCAAAGAAAATATATGTACCATTCTCTTCATCTGTAGCCTGAGTGGTATCGCTTATCAGTTCACCTTTTGCGAAGACAGCCTCACGCATCTGGCCGTCACGCACACTTCGCGCAATGAAACGAGAGCTCAACGCATTAACCGCCTTGGCTCCCACTCCATTCAGACCGACACTTTTCTTAAAAGCTTTCGTATCGTATTTACCACCTGTATTCAGCATGGAAACAGCATCGACCAAACTTCCCAAGGGAATACCACGTCCATAATCTCGTACGGAAACACGCAGATTATCCTCCATCTCTATCTCAATGCGTTTTCCCGCTCCCATCTTAAACTCGTCGATACAGTTATCTACTACCTCTTTAAGTAAGACATAGATACCATCCTCCGCTTGAGATCCATCCCCTAAACGACCGATATACATACCTGGACGGGTACGTACATGCTCCATGTCACTCAGATGGCGAATATTCTCTTCGGTATACGAAACGGGATTCGATATTTGCTCATTGTATTCTTCTTCCATAAGCAATGCTTAAACGATAGACTAATTTTCTTTTTTATCTGTAATAAATACCTTTTTATAAGCACGGCGGCGTTTGTGCTGAACAGCCTCAAATGCTCCCCACTGTGACTGTACTTTTTTATTCATCTCCAGTTCTGGATTACTTTCACCGTATTTAAAGCCCATCTGTTGGTAAACCGGAACTAAATCGTAAAACAACAGCGCATTAACTCCTTTACTCTGATATTCTGGCTTCACACCTACAAGCAATAAATCGAGTACCTTTGGCTTTTTAATAAACAAAGCCTTCAACAAATGGAACCACCCGAAAGGCAACATCTTTCCTTTCGCCTTTTGCAATGCTTCCGAAAGAGAAGGCATAGAAATACCAACGGCAACCAAATTACCAGCTTCATCCTCTACAAGAGAAACCATGCGCAAATCTATCAATGGAAGATACATCTTAATATACTGATTGATCTGTCCCTGAGTCATCTGCGAATAACCATACAAAGGTGCATAAGCTTCATTTATCAAATCGAATATCTTCTGCCCGTAATTTTGATTCTTAATCTCACTGCGCTTTAATTTCTTGATTTTCAGCTTATATTTTTCAAGAATAATTTCTGAGATACGAACGAACTTTTCAGGTATCTTATCGGGTACAGTCAACTTAAACTCTACCCAGTCTGCCTCTTTTTCAAAGCCCAACCGTTCCATGTGTTGCTGATAATAAGGATAATTGTAAATGGTCGACATGGTACCCAACTGATCGAATCCTTCAATCAACATACCTTCGGCATCCATATCGGTAAAGCCCAACGGGCCAACAATAGCTTCCATTCCTCGTTCCTTACCCCATTCTTCTACAGTCTTGAGCAACGCTTCAGAGATTTCAGGTTTATCAAAAAAATCAATCCAGCCAAAACGGATCTCTTTTTTCTTCCAAGTTTCATTTGCCCGATGATTAATGATAGCTGCAACTCGTCCTACTACTTTATTATTCTCATAAGCCAAAAAGTAATCTGCTTCACAAAACTCGAATGCAGCATTCTTTTTCGGACTAAAAGTATTCAACATATCATCGTACAGGTCGGGTACGGAATAAGGATTATTCTTGTATAATTCGTAATTGAAGCGAATAAATGTCTGTAATTCTTTTTTAGAACTAACTTTCTTAATGATAATGGCCATCTGTTCGTTATAGTATGAAATTTCAGGGGGTAAAGATACAATTTTTTATCCGAAGAGTGGTTCTCTTTCAACGTTTTTGACACATATTCTTCTTGCATTTCTATATTCTCTTTTCATCGAAACATAGAATAAGCAACACAAAATACAAAAAATAAAATGACAAAAGGAATCTGATTTACACAAATTTTCCGCCTAAAGACCTGTAGAAACAATACTCAAAATTGAGTAAAAAATCCACAAATCCTGTTATTCCAGAAAGATAGCCACAGATACATAAACACCTTTTAATCAAAACATTGCACATTTATAAATAAGAAAGAACAAAATTGGTGTAATTATTGTTAGAAAAATTTCAAAAATAAAAATTATGAGAATGAAAGAAAAGCTAAAACTGTTTTTTACATTTGCTTTATTTTGTATAGTTGCTCAACAACTCTTTGCACAAAAGCGAACTATCTCTGGAGTTGTAACTTCGGCAGATGAAAAAGAAGCCTTGATAGGGGTTTCCATAACGGTAAAAGGTAACGAAAGTGTAGGTACCATAACCGATATAAACGGGAAATATACCTTGCAAGCGGAACCAGATCAAACATTGATTGTTTCGTATATCGGAATGAAGACTATGGAGGTCAATGTGCCACGTAAAAATTCGGTATTGAACATTGTTATGGAACCGGAATCAATGAATCTGGATGAAGTAGTTGTTACTGGTTATGGTAACTTTACTAAATCATCTTTTACCGGATCAGCCAATACGCTAAAAGCTGATATGCTAAAGGACATTCCGGTCATGAGTGTAGAACAAAAACTCCAAGGTATGACAACCGGTGTCAATATCACCAGTAGTTCCGGTCAACCAGGAGCCAATCAAAATATCCGTATCCGAGGAATGGGTTCGTTCAATGCTTCCCAAGAGCCTCTGTTCGTCATTGATGGAGTACCAGTTACTTCAGGTAGTCTTAGTGCCGGAGGTTCAGATGCAGCATATATGAACAACTCAAAAACCAACATTATGAGTACGCTGAATCCTTCTGATATCGAAAATATTACAGTGATAAAGGATGCAGCAGCAGCCTCTCTTTACGGTTCAAGAGCAGCAAATGGAGTCATCCTTATCACGACAAAAAAAGGTAGTGCCGGAAAAGCTCAGGTAACGCTGAATGTATCTGGTGGCTTCTCGAATGCTGCGGTTGATTTCCGTCCAACATTGAACGGAGATCAACGTAGGGATCTGTTATATGAAGGATTGGTAAACTATGCCATTGATCAAAATATGGAATCACCGACTGCTTATGCAGATCAAGAAATCGGCCAATATGCATATGTACCTTCTATGGGCTATACCGACTGGCGTAAAGAATTATTGCGTACAGCTACTCAGCAGGATTATGAAGCTTCTGTTTCTGGTGGTAACGATCGTTCTACTTATTATGCTTCGTTAGGATATAACAAACAAGAAGGCTTAGCAAAGAATTCAAGTCTTGACCGCTATTCCGCCCGTTTAAATCTGACACAGAAAGTTGGTAAATACGGTGAAGTAGGTGCCAATATGATGTTTACGCAGATGAATCAGGAAATGAACGAAGAACGAGGTTCTGCCATCAATCCATTCCTTTGCGTAGCCATGACCATGAACCCTTCGATGACAGTACGCGACGAGGAAGGTAATTACATCGGTGCATACGAAGGTAGTACCCTGAATCCTTTACGTGATATCTTAACTGACTATAACCGAGTACGTATGACACGTATGTTCTCTACAGGATATGCCAGCATAGAACCGCTGAAAGGATTGAAACTGAAAGAAACACTCAGCTACGACTATACTATCCAGAAGGATTCCAGATATTATAACCCACTCAGTTCTGCAGGTCCCAAAAGCGGAAGTGATGCACAAACAGCTAAAGGATTTATCGAATACGGAAAACTCATCTCATCCACATCGTTAAATTATGTCCGAACTTTCGCGTATAAACATCATTTGGACGTATTGGCTGCTTATGAAATTGAGAGTTATCAGACAGATAAAGCTTCAGGTATGAAGTCAAAGCTTCCTTCAGATATTCTGACCGAACCCGACAATGCAGCTGTATTGAACAGTTTTATTTCCTCAACTCAGGATTACCGTATGATTTCTTACCTGTCACGTTTGAATTATGATTATGATGATCGTTACTATCTGGCTGGAAGTTTCAGACGTGATGGTAGTTCACGCCTTTCTCCTGATAATCGATGGGGTAACTTCTGGTCTGTTTCGGGTATGTGGAACATCAGCAACGAAGCATTTATGAAACCGGCAAAAAAGATTTTGAATGATCTGAAAATACGTGCTTCGTATGGTGTCAACGGAAACCAGCCAAATTCTCTTTATGGCTACATGGGATTATATAGCTACGGACAAAACTACATGGGAGCTTCTGGTTCATACGAATCATCACAGCCTAATACCAACTTGGGATGGGAAAAGAATTATAACTTGAATATCGGACTGGATTTTGCTTTTATCAACCGTATTTTTGTAAGTCTGGAATATTACAACCGTGATACAAAAGACCTACTCTATAATCTTCCTATCAGTGCAACAACCGGCTTTACGAGTTATCTGGCTAACGTAGGACAACTTAATAATAAAGGTGTTGAATTTGAACTTCGTACACTGAACTTTGTTTCCAACGATTTTAACTGGACCACCGTATTCAACCTTACACATAATAGAAATAAAATTGTTTCGCTAAACGGTCAACTCGATCAAACGATTGAAGGAACCTGGTACATCCATAAAGTAGGACTACCTTATTATACATTTTACGTGAAAGAATTTGCCGGAGTTAATCCTCAGAACGGTAAAGCTGAGTATTACAAAAACAAAACGAATGAAGATGGTACAATCGATCGTAGCCTGACAACCGATCCAAATGAAGCAGAAAGTATTCCATACAAATCTGTTAATCCTAAAGTATCAGGCGGTCTGACTAACATTTTAAATTATAAGTGGCTGGATTTAAGTTTCACTCTTACTTATTCATTAGGAGGCTATTCATACGATAAGTTAGGAACAAGTATTGAAAACGGTACAGAATCTATTTATACATCCAGATACAATCTGCCAGTATACGCCTTAGAACGCTGGCAGCAGCCCGGTGACCAGACAGATGTTCCCCGATTTGTTTTTGGAGAAAAAGCAAGTGTAACTAATTCTTCACGCTACATTCATAGTACGGACCATTTAAGACTGAAAAATCTTACTCTTGGATTTACATTGCCCGACCAGTGGACAAGAAAGGCATTAATCAACAAGGCACGTATTTATTTTTCAGGAAGTAACTTGCTGACATGGGCAAAATGGAAACAATATGATCCGGAAACTCCTGTCAATGGAGAAGTTTACTGTGAGGCACCGGTTATGCGTACATTCAGTTTCGGAGTCCAATTAACATTCTAAATTCATTAACACTGTATTTAATATGAAGAAAATATATATATATTTATTGACTATGGCTTCGGTGATGGGAACTTCTTGCTCTGAAGATTGGCTGAACCTGAACCCCTCAACATCTGTCACCACAGACCAAGCCTTTACAACTTTGGAGGATGCCAAAGTAGCGTTAAACGGAGTTTACCGCGAAACATCACAGCATAGCTATTATGGAGATAATTACTGGTATTACGGCGATTGTCGTGCTATGGATGTACAAGCAAGAGAAAACAAGGCCTCAGGTAAGCGTGTTACTCCTTATTATACATATAATGTATTGGCTACTGATAACCTGAATATAACGCTCCCATGGAATCGTCCTTATCTGGTCATCCGACAAGCAAATAATCTTATTCAAAAGATAGAGCAAGGAGTTGTGCAAAGTAGTGACACCAAAGAATTAGAACGCATAAAAGCGGAAGCCTTGGTCTTACGAGGACTGGCTTTATTCAATCTGACCAGATTGTTTGGTATGCCTTATCTCAACGACAACGGTGCTTCTTTAGGAGTTCCTATTGAATTAAAGCCGGAAGAACCAGCACATCAGCCCAAGCGAAATACAGTAGCAGAATGTTATGCTCAGGTTGTCAGTGATATAACGACAGCACGTCCCTACTTAAGTACAGAAAGAACTGATGGTTATGTTAATTATTGGGCAGCACAGGCTTTACTATCGAGAGTATATCTCGACATGGGAAGTTATAAAGAAGCCTACGATGCAGCAACTGATGTCATCAACAATAGTAAAGGATTATATCAACTCTATACTCGTGATGAATATCCTACTGTATGGGGAAAAGATTTTCAGTCGGAAGCATTATTCGAATTATATATAAGCACTACAGAGCCCTCGGAATGGGGTGGCGGTACCGGTGGTGAAGGAGCTCCTATGGTTTATGCCAATGAAGCAAAAGGAGTCGACTGGAATAATCTTATTCTTACAGAAGAGTTCTTAAATTTACTTGAAGAAGATCCTAACGATGTACGTCACTGCATTACACAGTTATCACTTATTGAAAACAATGAAGGACTTCCAGAAGCTGCACGTAACCGTAAGGTTTTCCTCAGTAAGTTTCCGGGCAAGAGTGGAGATCCGAAAGATAATAACATCAGCATTATTCGTCTGTCGGAAGTTTACCTGAATGCAGCTGAAGCAGGTGTAAAATTGGGAGGCAGTTATCTGGAACCGGCAAGAGGTTTCCTGAATCAGATTGTCAGTCGTGCTAATCCAGACAAATCTGTCAGTACGGCCGAATTTACAATCGAACGGGTTTTAAAAGAATGTCGGAAAGAACTGGTCGGAGAAGGACAGATTTTCTTCGATTACCTGCGAAACAAGCAACCGATTGTTCGTAAAGGAGGATGGCACCTAAGCACACTGAGTACATTGAACGCAGAAACCATTCAACCTAACGATCCACGTATTGCTCTTCCTATTCCACAATCGGAAATAGATGCGAACCCGAACATGGAACAAAATCCGCTATAAGATTTTATATTATCATAAACCTTAAAAAATCCGTTTCAGGAAAACTTTAGTTATCTTGAAGCGGATTTTTTATTGTTTCACTCAAAGAGTATAAACAAAAAAGGGAAATATCAAATATTTTTCTATTTCACGCATAAGCATGCATAAGATTTCACACGCAAAAAGATATAGAATAGTCATATTATCGCACAAAAAGAAAGATTATTAAAAGCAATACAGTCAAAAAGGCTATTAAAAACCCATATAAGCAACAAACGAGGGAAAGACAAGTTATTCATAGCTCGTGAAAAAGCATCGAGGCTGATCTCCTCCCCGATTTTTTCAATTCTCAAGAGCTCATCACCACCAACTTTCAGGTAAGGAAAGAACCATTCCGATGACTTGTGCATAATTTTTCTGCCCGGAAGATATTTGATTACTTTTCAAGTACCAATTATAAACTAAATCTTGCAACTTACCTAATAAGTCATTATAACGAATATCCCAATATGCTTGCTTATCATACAACTGCTGTATAATCTCAGGCCGTATAGTGCTGAGCCAACCCGTGAACTCAGACTCACTAAGCAAACTACGGGTATTGACTATCACATAAGGCAACAATCCGAAATAACCACTGTAACGGATATTCGAGTCGGTAGTATGAATGCAAACCTGATATGCCCAGAAATTGGCTTCTGCTTCACTGCTCACGCCAAGTAAATGGGCAAGCTCATGGGCATAAGTAAACGGAAGCTGTACAGGAAGTAATTCATGATTTACATGAGACTCATCAAAAAAAGGTCCCATATATCCCAACACTCCAACTCCAGAATACAACCTGTTACAGAAAGAATACTTTGGATGCTGAAAATCCTTTGGCTGTGTTAGTCCAAACTTTTCAGGTACTTCAGCATACATCTGTTTAACCGTCCGCTCCAATGCAGACTGTGAAATATATATCTCTTGGACGAAAGCAGCATTCAAACTATCCGTATAAGCTGAAAGGAATTGCTTAAAGCGCTTTTCCTCATAAGAACATGGAACAACCTCTGCCCGTTTAAAAAAAGTATCACGGAAATAATTCATTCCCCATCCCCAATAAAACCAAACGTAAATCCAAAGCAAGATTTCTACTTCATTCCTTACTATCGATTTCCATCTTTGCTTTCTACGACAGGCAACTATCGGATAAAGCATCAATCCTACTATTGTTACAACTACCAAAATTTCACAAAGCGAAAAAGACACAATAGCAGCCAATCGTGATAAAAAACAGGAAATAGTCGGATAAAGAAAACGAGCATAAAATTCGCCAGCACCGGACACAAACCGAAATATACACACGCTTGTTAAAAGCAAAACGAGTACTGTCCAACGAATATGTTTCCACTGAAGCTTTTTCATAAGAACAAAGTTATCATTTTCTGAATTAATTCTTTACTTTTGTCCGGTAAAGAATATTAATACATCAAACAGATTCTACATGGTCTTGAATTATATTTGGATTGCTTTTTTCCTGACAGCTTTCATCGTAGCAACTGCACGTCTTCTCTTTTCAGGAGATACGGAAGTCTTTCCGGCTATTATCAATTCGACGTTCGATTCCTCGAAAACAGCTTTTGAAATCTCCCTGGGACTTACCGGAGTTCTATCGCTCTGGATGGGTATTATGCGTATCGGAGAACAAGGCGGTGTTATTGGATTATTCTCACGTCTATTAAGTCCGCTGTTTACCAAGTTGTTTCCAGAGATACCTAAAGGACATCCGGTTACAGGAAGCATCTTCATGAACCTCGCTGCGAATATGCTGGGACTGGATAATGCAGCAACGCCATTAGGACTGAAAGCCATGGAAGGACTACAAGAGCTAAATCCGAAAAAAGACACAGCAAGTAATCCGATGATCATGTTTTTGGTATTAAATACCTCAGGACTCACCCTGATTCCAATCAGCATCATGGTGTATCGCGCTCAGATGGGAGCCGCCCAGCCAACCGATGTATTCGTACCCATCCTATTGGCTACATTTTTTTCAACACTTGCCGGTATCATTGCTGTAAGCTTGTACCAGCGCATTAATTTGCTAAACCGGACAATTCTTCTGTTTTTAGGTGGTACGAGCCTTATAATAGCTGGCATTATTTATTTTTTCAGCACATTGTCACGTCAGCAAATTGATGTTTATTCTACAACCACAGCCAATGTGTTTCTGTTCGTAGTCATCATTGGCTTTATCATAGCTGGTCTACGAAAGAAAATCAATGTATACGATGCCTTTGTAGAAGGAGCTAAAGAAGGCTTCACGACTGCTGTGCGTATTATTCCCTATCTGGTAGCAATATTAGTGGCAATTGGAGTCTTTCGTGCTTCAGGATGTATGGATTACCTAATAGAAGGCATAGCCAGACTGGTTAATCTATGCGGCATCGACAGCAATTTCGTAGGAGCCTTACCAACTGCACTGATGAAGCCATTAAGCGGCAGCGGAGCACGTGGACTAATGGTAGACGCCATGAATACCTATGGAGCAGACTCATTTGTCGGACGGCTCTCATGTATTTTCCAAGGTTCTACCGATACTACTTTTTACATCCTTGCCGTCTACTTCGGAAGTGTTGGAGTTGTCCGTACACGCCATGCTGTTCCCTGTGGATTACTTGCCGACTTAGCTGGCATTATCGCTGCAATTTTCATTTGCTATTTATTCTTTAACTGATATAGATATGATAACTTATCAAACAGAAGGGGTGGAAATGCCCTCTATCAAAAAACGTGAGACGACAGCCTGGATTAAAGCTGTAGCCGAAACCTACGGGAAAAAAGTAGGCGAAATAGCCTATATCTTTTGCTCAGACGAGAAGATTCTGGAAGTAAACCGCCAATATCTTCAACACGATTACTATACAGATATCATTACTTTCGACTATTGCGAAGGGAACCGTATTTCTGGCGATCTATTCATTAGTCTTGATACGGTTCGAAGTAACGCAGAACAATTTGGAGCAACCTACGAAACAGAATTGCACCGTGTCATTATTCATGGCATCCTTCATCTCTGTGGAATCAACGACAAAGGTCCGGGCGAAAGAGAGATTATGGAAGCTGCCGAAAATAAGGCACTCGATTTACTGAAGGACTTTCAATAAAGTTTCGATGTCTATCCTATTCCAGGATAAAGACTGATATTCCCAGCTCTCAGAAATTTTAAAAATTTCCGCCGTCGTTTCTTTTAATTCATGGGGACGTTTTTCTAATTCATCACCACAAATTAAAAAGAACAATGGCGGATTTTATTTTACTCTTCTAAGCAAACGGCAGTTCTCATTCTTTCCCTTTCCAGCTATAACTCTTTTTACGAACTGAATCTAAGCTAAGCCACTTATTTTTCGTATTTTTGCACCAGATATAAAAATAAAAGATTAATGGACTTTAAGTATGACGTTATTGTTATAGGAGCCGGACACGCCGGTTGTGAAGCCGCCGCTGCAGCAGCCAATCTTGGTTCAAAGACTTGTCTAATCACAATGGACATGAACAAGATTGGACAGATGAGCTGTAATCCGGCCGTAGGAGGTATCGCCAAAGGTCAAATCGTCAGAGAGATTGATGCTCTGGGTGGATATATGGGATTGGTTACCGACCGAACTGCTATCCAGTTCCGCATGTTGAACCGTTCAAAAGGGCCAGCCATGTGGAGTCCGCGTGCACAATGCGACCGCGGCAAGTTTATCTGGGCATGGCGTGAAGTTTTGGAAAACATTCCTAATCTTCATATCTGGCAAGATACCGTCGAAGAATTACTCGTAGAAAACGGTGAAGTCACCGGATTGGTAACGTGCTGGGGAGTGACCTTTCATGCCAAGTGTATCATTCTGACAGCAGGTACTTTCTTAAACGGTCTGATGCATATCGGCCATAAGATGCTTGCAGGGGGACGATGCGCAGAACCTGCTTCGTACCATTTGACTGAATCTATCACCCGTCACGGAATTACGTCCGGACGAATGAAGACAGGGACTCCTGTCCGCATCGATGCACGCAGTGTAGACTTTAGTCTGATGGAAACGCAAGACGGAGAAAACGATTTTCACCGTTTCTCTTTTATCAGCGAACCCAGACAACTGAAGCAGTTGCAATGCTGGACTTGTTATACTAACGAGGAAGTACATGAAGTTTTACGCAGCGGGCTGGCAGATTCTCCCCTTTTCAATGGGCAGATTCAAAGTATCGGTCCCCGCTATTGTCCAAGTATCGAAACGAAAATCGTAACATTCCCCGACAAGCCACAGCATCAGTTATTTCTCGAACCGGAAGGAGAAACCACACGAGAACTTTATTTAAACGGATTTTCTTCATCTCTCCCGATGGATATTCAGTTTGCTGCCCTGAAAAAGATACCTTGTTTTAGAAATATAGTAGCCTATCGTCCGGGATACGCTATCGAATACGATTATTTTGATCCTACACAATTAAAGCATACATTGGAATCGAAAATCGTAAAGAATCTATTCTTCGCCGGACAAGTGAATGGCACGACCGGATACGAAGAAGCCGGAGGACAAGGAATCATTGCCGGTGTCAATGCACACATCAACTGTCATGGAGGAGAGCCTTTCGTTTTAAGACGTGACGAAGCATACATCGGTGTACTGATTGATGACCTCGTGACGAAAGGTGTAGACGAGCCTTATAGAATGTTCACTTCCCGTGCCGAATATCGTATTTTGCTCCGTCAGGATGATGCTGACATGCGACTCACAGAGCGTTCATATAAATTGGGACTGGCAAGCAAAGAGCGTTATGACAGACTTTGCCAGAAGCGAGAAGAAGTCAAGCGACTGGTTGAATTTGCGAAGACCTATTCCATAAAAGCGGATAAAATAAACGATGCATTGGAAGGGCTCGGCACAGCTCGCCTCACCCACGGTTGCAAATTAATAGAATTACTGAGCCGTCCCCAAATAACCATTGACAACATTGCTCCGCATGTGCCAGCTTTCCAAACAGCGCTCGACAAAGTAACCGACCGTAAAGAGGAAACAATCGAGGCAGCCGAAGTGTTGATCAAGTACCAAGGCTATATTGACCGCGAGCGCATGATCGCAGACAAGATACATCGCTTGGAAGCTATCCGCATAAAAGGGAAATTCGATTATGCCAATTTGAATTCGCTATCAACAGAAGCCCGACAGAAGCTGATAAAGATAGATCCCGAAACACTTGCACAGGCCAGCAGAATTCCAGGCATCTCGCCCAGCGACATCAATGTACTGTTAGTCTTATTGGGACGCTAAGCAAGCGTGTTTCACGTGAAACAACTAGTTTAAGAAACAAACATAAATTACTGGATATGAACAAAGAAACATTAAAGAAAAATCTTCGTGAGATACCCGATTTTCCCATCCCGGGAATTTTGTTCTACGATGTCACTACCCTGTTTAAAAATGCAGAGTGCCTGCAAGGCATGATAGACGAATTGTACGAGATGTACAAAGATAGAGGAATTACCAAAGTCGTCGGAATTGAGTCCAGAGGATTCATTTTAGGAGGCGCTCTGGCTGCTCGCTTAGGAGCCGGTTTCATCATGGCGAGAAAGCCCGGCAAGCTGCCAGCAGAAGTTGTAGAAGAAACATATGCCAAAGAATACGGAACTGATACTATACAGATTCATAAAGATGCGATCAATGAAAACGACGTTGTTCTTTTGCATGACGACCTACTCGCAACAGGTGGTACAATGGCAGCAACCTATCGCTTAGTCAAAAGATGTGGAGCAAAGCAAGCGTTCGTCAATTTTGTTATTGAATTGAAAGCATTGAACGGAAGAAAGTCTTTTGCCGATGATGTAGAAGTAACAACGTTGCTGCAACTCTAAAAATATTTTTCTATCCATCGGGACAGAATAGCCAAACAGAATCCGGTATATACGAAAAGCGTTTACCGGATTCTTTATTTTATAACCTCTTTTCATGAGTTTCGTTAATATGGAAGAACTGAGCACAAATGAATATCTTCGAGGAATTGTATTGAACTTGCCAAGTAGCCCGGGTATCTATCAATACCTGAACAAAGAGGGCGTGATTATCTATGTAGGAAAAGCAAAGAATCTGAAGCGGCGTGTGTACTCCTATTTTTCGAAAGAACATCAATCGGCCAAGACTCGCGTGTTGGTAAGCAAAATCGCAGATATCCGATACATCGTAGTAAACACAGAAGAAGATGCACTACTTCTGGAAAACAATCTTATCAAGAAATATAAGCCTCGCTATAATGTATTGCTAAAAGACGACAAAAGCTACCCTTCCATCTGTGTAAGCAACGAATACTTTCCACGAGTATTCAAGACGAGGCAGATTATTCGAAACGGTTCGACTTACTATGGTCCCTACAGTCACATCCCTTCCATGCAAGCAGTACTCGACCTCATAAAGAAACTCTATCCTCTTCGTACCTGCCATTTAGCCCTTACTCCCGAAAACATACGTCAAGGGAAGTTCAATGTCTGTCTGGAATATCATATTAAGAATTGTAAAGGGCCATGCATTGGTATGCAGTCACACGATGAATACATGAAGAATATCGCTCAGGTAAAAGAGATTCTCAAAGGGAATACGCAAGCCATCAGCGATGCTCTGATGAAAGAAATGATGGCACTGGCCGAAGAGATGAAGTTTGAAGAAGCGCAAAAGATTAAAGAGAAATACGAACTGATAGAGAATTACCGATCAAAGAGCGAGGTAGTGAGTTCCATACTCCACAACATCGATGTTTTTTCTATCGAGATGGACGACAATTCTGCCTACATCAATTACCTGCACATTACCAATGGATGCATCAATCAGGCATTCACATTCGAATATAAAAAACGGTTGAACGAGACCAAAGAAGAATTACTTCAGTTGGGAATAATCGAAATGCGTGAACGATACAAAAGCTGTTCGCGCGAAATCATCGTACCGTTTGAGTTGGATATGGAACTGAACAATGTGACTTTTACAATTCCCCAACGTGGTGATAAAAAGCATTTGCTGGAACTCTCCTTACTCAATGTCAAGCAATACAAAGTAGACCGGTTAAAGCAAGCAGAGAAACTGAATCCCGAACAGCGGAGTGTACGACTATTGAAAGAGATACAAGAACAGTTACGGATGGATAAAATGCCTGTACATATCGAATGCTTCGACAATTCCAACATACAAGGTTCGGATGCAGTAGCCGCTTGTGTCGTATTCAAGAAAGCACGTCCCAGCAAAAAAGACTATCGCAAGTACAACATCAAGACGGTTGTTGGGCCAGATGATTACGCCTCTATGCAGGAAGTTGTACGCCGACGCTATACACGTATTCTTGAAGAGCACGGAGAACTTCCCGACTTAATACTTACAGATGGCGGTAAAGGACAAATGGAAGTCGTACGTCAGGTTATAGAAGACGAGCTGAAACTCCATATTCCTATAGCCGGTCTTGCCAAGAACAATAAGCACCGCACATCGGAAGTCCTATTTGGCTTTCCTCCAATGACGATAGGCATCAAGCAAGGGACTCCCCTGTTCCACCTTTTGGAGAATATACAAGATGAGGTACACCGCTTTGCCATCACTTTTCATCGTGACAAGCGAAGCAAAAGTCAGATTGCATCTGCCTTGGACAACATAAAAGGAATCGGCGAAAAGCGTAAGACAGCCTTGCTGAAAGAATTCAAGAGTGTAGCTCGAATCAAGAAGGCAACACTCGAAGAACTGGCGGCAGTAGTAGGAGAAAGTGCAGCACAAAGCATAAAAGAATCACTCTAAGTTTCAATTCCGATAAAGGTATTTTCCTATATCTGGCAGAGAGCTAAAAGAGGGTTCATTACATCGTCAACGAACAATATTCTAAACCATTATTGGAAATTGAAAGAGATTTTCTCACTCTGCACTAAATAACAAGAGAGATACGCCGTTAAAAGTCAAGTCTGGCAAGAAATAGAAAAGCTCTGCAAAAAGATAATCCAGTTTTTCCGCAGAGCCATTGCCACAATTATCAATACCACTCATTTCACCACTATAATTCTTCTAATTCCAATACCACAAAGATACAATTAATTTCGGGTAGACTTTTGTCATTCTTTCAATTTTATTCTACTATTATACTGAATATTTCCTATCTTTGTAGAAAGTATATACCACATGAGAGTAGTAATTCAACGTGTAAGTCATGCATCCGTTACGATAAACGGAGTATGCAAATCTGCCATAAAGGAAGGCTTTCTAATTCTGGTAGGTATAGAGGAAGCCGATAACCAGGAAGATGCCGACTGGCTATGTAAGAAAATCATCGGATTGAGAGTTTTCGACGATGAAAACGGAGTAATGAACAAATCCATCCTTGATACGGGCGGAGAGATATTAGTCGTAAGTCAATTTACTCTGATGGCTTCCACAAAAAAAGGCAATCGCCCCTCATATATCCGTGCAGCCTGCCATGAAACAGCAATTCCATTATACGAATATTTCTGCAACGAGCTGAGCATCGGACTGGGCAAACAAGTAGGGACCGGAGAATTCGGTGCCGACATGAAAGTTGAATTATTGAATAATGGTCCTGTCACCATTTGCATGGACACCAAAAACAAAGAATAAAATGACACTGGAAGAAGCACAGAAAACAGTAGACAACTGGATTAAAACATACGGCGTGCGCTACTTCAGCGAACTGACCAATATGGCAGTACTGACAGAAGAAGTAGGAGAATTGGCACGTGTCATGTCACGAAAATACGGCGACCAGTCATTCAAGCCCGGAGAAAAAGACAATCTCGATGATGAAATGGCCGATGTATTATGGGTACTGATTTGTCTGGCAAATCAGACAGGCGTAAATCTGACAGAAGCGTTCAGAAAAAATCTGGAAAAGAAAACCAGCAGAGATAAAGAAAGACATAAAAACAATCCCAAATTATAAACATTATGAAGTCTAATCACGATCATGAATGCGGATGTGGGAACGAACATCATCACCACAACCACGAATGTAACTGCGAGAACGAACATCACCACGATCACAAATGTGAATGTAATGATGACGATGCTGCTTGCGATTGCGGATGCGAAGAGGATGAAGACAAAGAAAATTTGCACCAGCCAAGCAAGTATGATGAAGCATTAAGCAAATACAACACCAACCTGAAAGATGAAGAAGTTGCCGCTCAGACAGCTCATATCATCGAGAAATACGTAAAGGAAAACGATACACTGGAAGTAAAGAAATTCCTTTTCCACTGTATCGACCTTACTACACTGAAGTGTACAGATAGCGAGCCAAGCGTTATGAAGTTCACACAGCATGTTAACAACTTTGTGGATGCATATCCGGAACTCGACAACGTTGCAGCCATCTGTGTATATCCGAATATGGCTGAAATCGTAAACGATACGCTGGAAGCTGACAACGTAAATATAGCTTGTGTTTCGGGAGGTTTCCCCTCTTCACAAACTTTCATCGAAGTAAAGGTGGCCGAAACAGCCATGGCACTTCATGCAGGAGCCGATGAAATAGATATCGTAATTTCTGTAGGAAAGTTCCTGAGCGGAGATTATGAAGGCATGTGCGATGAAGTTGAAGAGCTGAAGGAAGTATGTGGCGAAAAGCATCTGAAAGTAATCCTGGAAACAGGTGCGCTGGGCAGCGCCTCAAACATCAAAAAGGCATCTATCCTGTCAATGTATTCGGGAGCCGACTTCATCAAGACATCTACCGGAAAAGAAAATCCAGCAGCTACACCCGAAGCTGCTTATGTAATGTGCCATGCTATCAAGGAGTACTTCCTTGAAACCGGCCGCAAAGTAGGTTTTAAGCCCGCAGGAGGCATTAACACCGTACACGATGCACTGGTATACTACACGATAGTAAAAGAGGTTCTCGGCAAAGAATGGCTGACAAATGAACTGTTCCGTCTGGGAACAAGCCGCCTTGCCAACCTGTTATTGTCGGACATCGTAGGAAAAGAAGTCAAATTTTTCTAATCTAAGTTAGCATTTTTACCCTTCAGACCTTTCACAGGACACGAGGGGAACGCACAATAAGGGCACGAAGATTCATATTAAATGTTTCTCCGTGCCCTCGATTTTATGTAACCTCAAGCTTTAATTTGCCACAAGTCTTCCCCCTTTCCAGTGCTGGTTCAAGATAACAGGAGGAGCAGTAGGCTTATATTCTGTCCCGACTGGAATACTGCGCGAACGCCCTTGCCGGCTCAAATCCCAGCTGACGAACGTTTCATAATCAAACTGCCAGCTCTCACCGTAGGCCAGCTTATGAATACGGTTGTAAATCGCTTCCCGTGAAGGTGCATTGAAACCTCCCACATTGCCCACCATGATGCTGGTTTCTGTAGGTCGATACGCTCCCTTATAATAAGTACAAGCACCTTCATAAACGCCAAGACCTTCGTTTGCATAACGAGAGTCGGATATAAACTTACTCCATACCACACTGTTCGGATCGCTTGTATAGTCCACATTCCTTCCCCATCCGTAAAGATTTCGGGAATTAATATTATCGGATATTTCACTTGAAGGTATCGCTCCCATACTTTCATAATAATATTCATCCAGCAATTTAGCAAATCCATGTCCTCCAGCTTCATGATGAAGCACACTTGCCAGGTCTTCATCACTCGTTCCTATCGGGAAATACGCAATACCATATCCCCTGCCATAATCTCCCTGATAAGCTGTACTTGTTCCGAAATAGCAGGTTCCTGCATACGTAGTCGAATTCATCATCACAATAATCAGTACTTCATTCATCAGCGGATCGGTCATTCCCGGACAAGTTGCTGCGTACTGCATACACTTGTTGTGATCTCCTCCTACGTGAGTTCCGCTACCAAAATAGCCGGAAAAGGCCGTACTTCCACCGTCTACGTATCCTTCATTCCGGGAAACAGCCGTCACATAATACACATTAAACAAGTTCCGGAAGGAAGTATAAGGCTCTTCACTGAAGAAAGCATCGGCTGCTGTCCGCATAACCTCCTCATAGGTACCGTCGGCAATCTGTCTGTCGGAAAAGGCATCTCCCATCAATACCACATTGATGCCGTTTCCTTCAGAGGCTTGTTGCAAGGTATATACCTTTCCGTCTTCCGAATAGTCAGAAGATTCGTAAGGTAAATCTCCCTCACCCAAGATTCCTTTCAGAAAATCAGGAAGCAAATCTCTTGACGTTACACTGCTATGGAATATCAGCTTGCCCGTTTCATCGAAAGCCATAATAGTAGGGAAACTGTCATACGCAATACCTCCCGGATTGGACATCAGCGTAGGCCATTCCATATTGTTGCTCTCTATTGTATTGGCTGCATCTGTAGGGTTCTCTGTTCCATCGCTACAAAGCCCGATGATTTCCAGTGAATGATTCTTGTAACGCTGATAAATTGACGATACGGTAGGATGGAAAGCCTTGCTGAAGCCGCACCATGATGCCCAGATATAATACAATGTCACTTTATGAGAGGCAACGATGGAAGTAGAATTTATCGTATTTCCTTTATAATCGGTTGCCGTAAAATCGGGCATATACAAGTTAAATGTATCGAAGTTAAATCCGCCCGGTGAATTTTGTCCGATACAAACCCATCCACTCTTCTGCCACCAGGAAGAAGAAGTGACAGCCTGCGGCAAATCGCCTGACAGCATATTCCCTCCAAAATCCATATATTCCAGTTCTGTCAAGTTCCCAAGGGTTTCGGGTACAGTACCTGTCAACTGGTTATCATCCAAGTAACAATAGACCAATTGCTTCATATTTCCCAATTCAGGTGGTATACTACCCGTCAATTGATTTCGGTACAGATATAAACTCCAAAGGTTTGTCAGCTTACCTATGGAAGCAGGGATTTCTCCTGTCAGCTGATTATAGGGCACATTCAATGTCCATAACGCTTCAAGATTCCCAATTTCATCCGGTATCGTTCCGGTCAGATTGTTCGAAGACAGATTAATCGAACTTACCTTACCATTATAGTCCGTATAGATACCGTACCATTCCGATAAATCAGCGTCCGTACACCAGTTGGCATTATTCGTCCATGCATCGCCGTTTGTAGCATCGTACAATGCAATCAACACATCTCTTTCCGTCATCTCGTCTTGCTCCAGCAAATCGTTTGTATCAACTGCCGTAAAACTGGTGATAACTGAACGACCGACCGTAATGCTTCGCTCCGTAGCCTTGGTAAGCGTCCGTTGCTGACCGTTTACCAATCCAGTAATCTTAAATGTCATACCGTTACTAAATACCTGAGGAGGAACTACGAAATAGAATGAAGTAGTTTGTGAAGACGACAAAGCCACATTTCCCCGAAGTGCGATTTCATTATAATTCTCCTGCCCTCCTCCCGAAACACGGAATTCCGGCGCATCGGAGGCTATATCTACCGAACCTAAACCGGCAATAGCTTCCCCATTATTCCCCGACAATGAAATAGATGACACCTGCATGTTTCCTTTCAAGTTCAGGCGTACCAGTCCACAAACCTGCAAAAAGCGGAAAGAGCTTGTGGTGCTCTGAGCCACCATCGGACATATACCGGAAGCAAAGCTATCGAAACCGAATGACTGTTCCTCCGGCAGACGGAACGAAACGTTCGTACCAGATACTACAGCATCAGCCGCATACGGATAAAAGGCATAAAACGTATTACCTCTGACGGGCTTGTCGCTTTCAAACTGAGCCTCGTCGCCTGAAATTTCAGTCAGGTCGTAACGGGCAACCGAATCGGATGTATTGCTGAAAATGCCGATGGCATCTCCCGTATTCCATACCACAGAATTACCGGAAAGAGAGGTACGACTCTTTACAATTGACGATGTCGTAGCACGAACCGATTTCAAACTATTATCCTGACTGCCGGAAGGTACCAGTTCATCTTGCTGACACCCTACAAGCAGCAACAAAAATATGCCTAAAAAAAGAGTTATATGCTTCATAATATTTACTGTGTTTTTCAAGATTATTACCAGTTTTCTTCATTCTCTGTAAAGTCTTCTGTACTTCCACCTGCCGAAGGAGTTTCTTCTTTTTTACCGTCTTGAGTAATCTCAATAACACGAACAAGCTCCTCTGCCCGAACCGTCACACTCCCCTTTCGTTGGGAAGTAGAAGTATTGGCTGCAACAACGATGATATTTTCCTCTATATTGATCCAGCCAGTATCGCTGCTGGTCAATGTATACTGAGTATTACTGTTTACAGTGAAGGCGAATCGGCCTCCTTCGGATGCTGCGGAGATGCTCGAAGGAGAAACTTCCAGATACACAGCTTCACCCTCTTGAGCCACACGTACCGTACGGATCAGACTGCCGTCTTCCGAAGTAACCGTGATGGTTGCCTCACGCGATGTGGTCGATTCGTTGGCACTTACCGTAAAGGTCGGATTCTTCCACTCGCCCACACCGGTCATGTTACTGCTCAGCCAGGAAGCACTGCTCGACAAGCGGTAACGGGTATTGGTTTCAACTGACAAAGTCAATGTCTGACTGTCGTTAGTAAGAGAGAAAGAAGACGGACTCACGTTCAAGATTAGCTCTTCCCTGCCCTCTTGAACCACATGTACCGTACGGACCAGACTGCCGTCTTCCGAAGTAACCGTGATGGTTGCCTCACGCGATGCGGTCGATTCGTTGGCACTTACCGTAAAGGTCGGATCTTCCACTCGCCCACGCCGGTCATGTTACTGCTCAGCCAGAAAGCACTGCTCGACAAGCGGTAACGGGTATTGGTTTCAACTGACAAAGTCAATGTCTGACTGTCGTTCGTAAGAGAGAAAGAAGACGGACTCACGTTCAAGATTAGCTCTTCTTTACCCTCTTGAACCACACGTACCGTACGGACCAGACTGCCGTCTTCCGAGGTAACCGTAATGGTTGCCTCACGCGATGCGGTCGATTCGTTCGGTAATATTGTTAACACAATCTCTTCTTCTGCATCTCCCGACAACGTCCGAGTCATCCAGTCTGCTCCTGCACTCATCCGATAAGGAACATTTCCCTTCACCGTAAAACGAACCGTACCACCTCCTGCCTGAACATCGAAATAATCCTGCGAAACAAACAGATAAGGAGCTTCTTCCTTTCCCTTCTGCAAGACCTTCACTGTACGTTCAACACCATTACCTGTCACGATAATATTTCCTTCACGCATAGCCGTTTCAGTATTCTCTTCCACACTAAAATATAACGTAAACTGTTTCAACCCTCTGCTTGCCACCTGCTTCAACCAGTCGACATCAGTCTTTACATCATAACTTATATTTGTGTTGATTTCTATGGAAAAGGTTCCAGCATCAGCTTCACAAACGACAGGTTCCGAAGGAACAAGTATCTCATTAACAGCATACTGACGAATAGTCAGTGTATCCGATACAGATTCTGTTTCATTCACAAAAATAAAACGTGCCTCACGCTCATCATAAGTGTCATTGGGCTGTACTTCAAAATGGAGCGTATGTGTAGAAACAGCTCTCGAAGCCGGTTCGCTTACCCATGTATATTCCGCTTCGGGTTTACAGATATACGATACACTCGACTGTAACTGTACATCCACCGTACCGCCTCCGGCACCAACCTCAACCAAGTCGTCTGAAAGAAGCAATACCTCCTTTTCCCTTCCTTCCTGATAGATATGAACTGTTTCCCGCAGTTCTCCGCTGTTGATTACGATGCTTCCACTTCGTTTATTATAACCGTCGTTAGCCAATATACGGAAAGCCAACACCGATTTTTCAAGACTCCGTGTAGAAATTTGCTCAATCCATGTATCCGAGACCTCCACTTCGAAAGTAACATTTGCTTCCACCTCTACTTCTATATCAGCCTCTCCGGCAGAAAGTTCATAGTTTTGTTGAGATACAATCAATGCATCCTTCTGCTTCTGTGAAACGACAATTGTTTCCCGAGTATCGCCACACTCCAAGAAAACGGAAGCACTACGCTCGTCGGTGCCATTATTAGCAGCGACCGAAATTGTAACCGATGCCTCTCCTGCTTTACCCGATGCCGGAGATATGGTAATCCAGCCAACAGCACGTATATTACCTACCGTGGCTTTCCAGTCGGCAGTCGCCGTAAAATGCAACGTTACAGTTCCCCCAGAAGTATCCAATAATGGATTTGTATCAGTTCCTTCGGCCAATGTAATTGTGGCTCCAGGAGTTTCAGGCTCATCGGGCAGATTTACCTTTTCTTTCTCACCACAAGCCACCAATACCATCGATAACAATACAAATAGAGCCTTTTGCATATAATGCATTTTACCCCAACGAAACAAAATGTCCATAGATTTAAGGTATTAAAAATATAATAGGTTAGCAACGCTTAAATTATAGTTTTTTATCATACATCAAAATTTTTTATCACATTTTCTTTACATAAAATAAAAAAAGCATACATTAAGCAGGAAATGTATATACATATATCTCATTTTATATAAGCAATATATAAGAATAAGAAAATAAAAACGACAAAGACATATGAATTAACAAGAAATTTGACAATACAATATATACGATTCTCTATAAATGATGAGAGAAACATGACAGGCAACAAGTTGATTATTTCTTTAATGTATCATCGGAACATACCTGAAAACTTTCTCAGGCTATGCACAGAAAAGTACTAAAACGTCTAAACGTTTTTTGAAAATTTGTACAAATCATTATTTTTTTTGTACAAAAAATATCCCTTCATTCGCGACATCTTTACAAAGAAGACGAAACACAAATGAAGGGATATTTTCTTTATATTGACAGATTTCTTTAAACTCTTGCCAATAAACAATGAGAGTATTATTTGTTGCGTTCGATTACATAATCAATATAAGCTGTCAGTGCTGTTCGAATAGACTCATCAGCCGATTCAGGAAGCAAAGCCAATGCTTTGTTGCGATAATCGTACATTACTTGCTCCGCATACGCAATTCCTCCCTCCTGCTTTATATAATCGACAAAATCTGCAATTTCTTCCTTCGATGCACTAAGTGAACGGATGCGCAATGCAAGTTCCTTCTTTTCCTCGTCGGCATGCGTATTCAACACGTGTAGTGCCGGAAGCGTCAACTTGCCTTCCATCATGTCATTCCCGGTAGGCTTACCCAGCTCTTCGTTTTTAAAATAGTCGAATATATCATCCTTTATCTGAAAAGCAATGCCTATCATCTCGCCGAAAAGTGCCGCCTTTTCTATTTCACTCTGTGGAGCATCAACCGAAATGGCTCCACTTTCTGCACTGGCAGTAAACAGTGCAGCAGTCTTTTTGCGGATAACATCAAAATAAATCTCTTCTGAAAAATCGCGATTGCTGATATTTACCAACTGGATAATTTCTCCTTCTGACAAGTTTTGTCCCAAACGGGCTACCAAACCAACCAAATCGATATGTCTGGTATACGAGGCATGACGTAAACTGGTTGCCAGCATATAGTCGCCTACCAATACGGATACCTTATTGTCATATAGCGCGTTAATCGACGATTGCCCCCGCCGCTTGTCGCTCTCGTCTACCACATCATCGTGCACCAGACTGGCCGTATGAAGTAGTTCCAGCGACAGTGCGGCATGCAAAGTAGATTCATTTATCCCGCCATAAAGTTTTGCCATAAGCAAAACCAGAATGGGACGCATCATTTTTCCGTTCCTCTGCTTGATATAGCCTAAAACTTCATTCAACAACGGCGTGGAACTTTTCAATGAGGCGTCGAAAAGAGCCTTAAATTCGCTTAATTCCTTTTCTACGGGTTTCTTGATTATTGCTAACTTATCCATGGAGATTTATTTGGGTACAAAAGTAATAATAAAACAGCGAATACGGTATTTTTTTGTACTTTTACGTAGAAAACTTAATAATTTTACACGAATGGAGAAACTGTTTCTACTCGATGCGTATGCACTTATCTACCGCGCATACTATGCTTTTATCAAAAATCCGCGTATCAATTCCAAAGGTTTCAATACATCAGCTATCATGGGATTCGTCAATACTCTGGAGGATGTCCTGAAAAAAGAGAACCCTACTCATATAGGCATTGCCTTCGATCCCGCCGGTCCCACATTCCGCCACGAAGCTTTCGAACAGTATAAAGCACAACGCGAAGAAACTCCCGAAGCAATTCGCCTCTCTGTTCCTGTTATCAAGGATATTATACGAGCTTATCGTATTCCGATTCTCGAAGTGAAAGGATACGAAGCCGACGACGTTATCGGAACGCTTGCTACCGAAGCCGGGAAACGAGGCATTACAACATATATGATGACTCCTGATAAGGACTATGGTCAGCTGGTTTCGGAAAATGTATTTATGTACCGACCTAAATACGGCGACAAGGAGTTTGAAGTTATGGGCGTAAAAGAAATCAAAGCTAAGTTCGACATCGAATCACCCTCGCAGGTAATCGATATGCTGGGACTTATGGGAGATACTGCCGACAACATTCCGGGATGTCCGGGGGTAGGCGAAAAAACAGCCCAAAAATTAATCGCCCAATTTGGAAGTATCGAAAATTTGCTTGCTAACACCGACCAACTGAAAGGGGCTATCAAGACAAAGGTGGAGAATAATCGCGAACAAATTACTTTCTCTAAATTTCTGGCTACAATTAAAACGGATGTGCCAATCTCGCTCGACATGGAAGCACTGAAGCGTGAACAGCCCGACGAAGAAGAACTTCGCAAAATTTTTGAAGAATTGGAATTTCGTACTCTATTGGATCGTATTCTTAAAACGGAGAAGAAAATTACTGCTCCAACGGCCTCTCCTCAAAGCGATCTCTTTGGATTTTTTGCGGACGAGAATACAGGCGAGCAAAAAAATTCAAATCTCACGCGGTTAGAAGAGCTGAATTACGACTACCAACTAATTGATTCAGAGAATAAAATAGACGAATTTTTACAAAATATCGTTACAAAAGATTTTTTCAGTCTAGACACAGAAACGACGGGAACCGATCCTATAACCGCCGAATTGGTAGGAATGAGCTTCAGTTTCACCGAAAATCAGGCTTTTTATGTACCAGTTCCAGCAGATCGTGAAGAAGCTTTGAAAATTGTTAATAAATTCAAACCAATATTCGAGAATGAAAAAACACTGAAAATCGGACAAAATATAAAATACGATATGCTTGTACTTGGCAACTACGGCGTTGAAGTCCGTGGTCCAATGTTCGACACCATGATAGCCCATTATGTACTTCAGCCCGAACTTCACCATGGTATGGATTATCTTGCTGAGGTGTATCTGAAATATGAAACCATAAAAATAGAAGAGCTGATAGGTCCTAAAGGTAAAAATCAAAAAAACATGCGTGACCTCTCTCCTTCTTCTGTTTATAAGTATGCCTGCGAAGATGCCGATGTCACGTTGAAACTGAAAAATGTACTGGAAAAAGAACTGGTATCAAACGGTGTCGACGAATTATTCCAAACAATTGAAATGCCGCTGGTACCGGTACTTGCCTATATGGAACGCAACGGAGTACGTATCGACACAGAAGCATTGAAGGAAACTTCACGACATTTTACAGCACGTATGCAACAACTGGAAGAAGAAGTGCATCAGCTTGCCGGAATAGAATTCAACATCGCTTCTCCCAAACAAGTAGGTGAAGTATTATTCGACCGCTTGAAAATAACAGACAAGGCCAAAAAGACTAAAACCGGACAATATGTTACTTCCGAAGAAGTATTGGAAAGTTTGCGAGGCAAACATGAAATAGTAGGGAAAATACTGGAACACAGAGGACTGAAAAAGCTATTGGGTACGTATATCGATGCCCTTCCCTTACTTATCAATCCTAAAACCGGACATATACATACTTCATTCAACCAAACTGTTACTGCTACTGGACGACTCAGTTCAAGCAATCCAAACCTGCAGAACATCCCTGTCCGCAATGAAGATGGAAAGGAAATCCGGCGAGCATTTATTCCCGATGAAGGTTGTGAATTCTTCTCTGCCGATTATTCACAAATCGAACTTCGCATCATGGCACACTTAAGTGGTGACCCGCACATGATAGAAGCATTCCAAAAAGGACAAGATATCCATGCTGCTACTGCTGCAAAGATTTATAAGGAGCCCTTGGAAAGTGTAACACGCGAACAAAGAAGCAAAGCTAAGACGGCTAATTTTGGTATTATATATGGTATATCGGTTTTCGGACTGGCAGAACGATTAAATATAGAAAGAAAAGAAGCCAAGGAACTAATAGACGGCTATTTCGAAAATTATCCACACGTAAAAGAATATATGGATAAAAGTATTCGTCTGGCACAAGAAAGAGGTTATATCGAAACAATCTTCAAACGAAAACGCTATCTGCCCGATATCAATTCACGAAATGCAGTTGTCCGTGGGTATGCCGAACGTAATGCCATCAATGCTCCAATACAAGGAAGTGCGGCTGATATTATCAAGGTGGCAATGATTCGTATATACAAACGCTTCCAAGAAGAAGGTATCCGCTCTAAAATGATCCTTCAAGTGCACGATGAATTGAACTTCAGCGTCGTGCCCGAAGAAAAGGAAAAAGTGCAACAAATTGTGATTAGCGAAATGGAAGCTGCTTACAAAATGAAAGCACCTTTGCGAGCAGACTGCGGTTGGGGTAAGAATTGGCTGGAAGCACATTAGTTCATTCCAACTGTTAACAGGTGTTTAAATGATAACAATTTGCTAAAATATTCATTTTTTCTTGCCGAAAAGTTAGCAACATCAAAAGGTTTTACTAATTTTGCAGCGTAATTAAAAACAAAAAGATAGTAAAACCTTAAAAACAAAAGATATGAAAAAGATGAATTTACTCAAGAGTTTATTTGTAACAGTATTTGTTTTTGCCGCTAACCTTACAGTTTTTGCTAATAGTCCTGAAACTGAACTAATATACAATACTGAAGAAATAGATGGAGTAAAGATGTCGGAAACTGTTTATAAAATGAATGAAGGTATTCTGACAAATTTTGAAAAGTACAACTATAAATATAACGACAAGAAACAAGTTGTGGAAAACATTCTACAGAAGTGGGATGAAAGTAGAGGTGAATGGCGTAACAACATGTGTATCAAGTATACATACAATGAAGGAAGCACTACAATCCAATACTATAAATGGAATAATTCAAAAAAGGATTATATCCTTGTTCCACAGATGACTGTAACCATGAACATGTAAAAACTGCATACAAAAAAACAATATTTTCATAAACTCTCTAACAAAAAGAGGCACTTCGTGAGAAGCGCCTCTTTTTTTATACTCTTTGCAAACATTCTTACTTTCGACAGGAAAAATAACAAATTGTTACTAAAAACTGATATTCTGTATTTCACATCAACCAAATTCTGATTTACATATCAACCCGAATTCAAGCTAAGGTATCTTCTCTGGTTGTTAGCAGTACTCCAGCTTTCTACTTCAAAACTATCAGCCCTCACTGTTATCAATATATTATTTTCAATAAATAAAAAAGTAAGTTCTCCACAATTTTTCAATTATAAAATAAGCTTCATTATATAAAAAGTTCTATCTTTGCATAAATAAAAATATTTAATATATAGAAAGCACATCATTCATATTTTGTTAATCTTATAGCTATCGATAAAATATATTTAAAAACAATACTCTCTTCAACCTATAAAGTAACAGACTATCAACAAATCAACACATAAAGTAACAAGTAAAAAAAGAACAACCTTAAAAAGAACAAAGCTCATGATACCAGATGACAGTTAATACTCTGCCCGGAAGAATAATCAAGACTTAACAACTTCCCCATTATCTATTTGCCAATATGGTTTATAACAAAAGTGAATCTTTGGCATGAACCAGTAACCTTATTATTTTATATGAAAAAAACAACATCTTTCAAGGTTCTATCTCAACAAGATAGATTAAGCCTAAAATACCCTTTTAAAATGAGAACAAATCTCGTTTTATTAGTTGGTACTATGTTCCATTTGGCAGTGCCTACACTTGCCTATAGTGCTAATACACAACAATCTCCTGACGAGAGCGTCAAATCAATAGCTCCGGAAAATATACAAATTAAGGGTAGTATAAAAGACAGTAAAGGAGAAGCCCTTATCGGAGTGAATGTAAAAATAAAGAACTCTTCCAATGGAACAATAACCGATTTTAATGGTGAATTCTCACTAAAAGCATCAACGGGTGATGTTTTGGAAATATCGTATGTCGGATATAAACCTATTACTCTAACAGTATCTCCAAATACTTCGTACAATATAGTTATGAAGGAAGATACTGAAACACTTGAAGAAGTGGTAGTAACAGCTTTAGGTATCAAACGGGAAACAAAATCGTTGACTTATAATGTTCAGGAAGTAAAAAGTGATGTAATTACAACCATAAAGGATGCCAGCTTCGTAAACAGTCTGACGGGTAAAATAGCGGGAGTAACCATCAACCAAAGTGCAAATGGTATTGGTGGATCAACACGTGTGTCATGCGTGGTACGAAATCATTGTTCGGCGACAACAATGCACTATATGTTGTCGATGGTATTCCTTTGTCATCCATGCGTTCTACACAACCGGAAGGCTCCTTTGAAATGCCGGATGGAGGTGATAGCGACGGAATCTCGAGTATCAATCCGGATGATATCGAATCGATGTCTGTACTGACAGGAGCTGCAGCTGCTGCACTTTATGGTGTATCTGGAGCAAATGGTGTCGTGCTGATTACAACCAAAAAAGGTAAAGAAGGAAAACTTACCGTCAACTATTCAAATAATACACAATTTACAACTCCATTCGTAACGCCACGCTTCCAAAATACTTACGGACGGAAAAATGACCTGGTATATGAAAGCTGGGGTAACAAATTGGCAACTCCTTCTTCGTATGATCCACTTGATTTCTTCCAAACAGGTTTCAATGAAATCAACTCTATGAATGTTACAAGTGGAAACGACCGGAATCAGACATATTTTTCAGCTTCGTCTACAAACTCTCGAGGAATTATACCAAATAGTAAATATAACAGGTATAACTTCACGCTTCGCAATACAACAGAACTGATAAAAGATAAATTGACATTGGATATGAGTGCTTCTTACATTCTTCAGAACAATCATAATCTAATGGTACAAGGACAGGCTCATAACCCGTTGGTTCCATTGTATCTTTTTCCACCATCTGACGATTTTACTAAATTCAAAACCTATGAACACTTTAATCCAGAGCGCAACTTCCCTACCCAGAACTGGACTTATGGGGAACAAGGCCTATCCATGCAGAACCCATATTGGATTGTCAACCGAGAGCACTTCGAGAACAACAAAATGCGTTACATGTTTACAGCTAATTTAAGCTGGAAAATAACCGACTGGATGCAAGCTACAGGACGTCTGCGCGTTGATAATTCACAAGATACTTACGAACGTAAAATATCAGCCTCATCCAGTAACCTGTTTGCTTCAGATTACGGTAACTATCTGAAACAAACTACCCAATACAAGAATTTCTATGCAGATGCTATTCTGAATATTGATAAACGCTTTGGTAATTATGGCATCAATGCTAATATTGGAGCAAGTGTAACCGACGAAGTTTCTGGAGAAAAAATCGGTTATGAAGGACATTTGGCTAAAGTTGCCAATTTGTTTACCTTCGAAAATATTATCAAAAATGACCCGGAAACCCGTCCTCTCGATTCAAAAGGTATACATACTAATACACAGGCTGTATTTGCAACGCTGCAACTGTCTTACAAGAGTGCTGTATTCTTGGATGTAACTGGTCGAAATGACTGGTTCTCTACTTTTGCATTTACTTCACACAAAAACTCAGGGTTCTTCTATCCGTCTGTGGGCTTATCGTTTGTTCCAACTGAAATGTTTGACCTGAGCCATACCCCTATTTCATTCTTAAAGTTACGCGCTTCATATAGTGAAGTCGGTAATGCGCCTCAGCCTTATATGACATCTTTAGCTTATGGAATCAGCGGTGGAAATATAGAAAGTTTGCCTTTCATCCCTGCAACTTTCCTGGAACCGGAACGAACGAAATCATTCGAAGTCGGTATGAATATGCGTTTGTTCGAGGATAAATTAAATTTGGACGTTACTTATTATAATTCTAATACCTATAACCAGTTCTTTACGATATCCATGCCTCCCAGCTCCGGATACTCACATTTCTATGCAAATGGAGGTAAGGTTAATAACTGGGGTATTGAATCAACTCTTACTTATAAACAACAGATAAAAGATTTCTTATGGCATTCATCTCTTACTTTTACGATGAACCGAAATAAAATCAAAGAATTACTTGACCCCAATACGATTAACCCGATTACAGGTGAAAAAATCGGAAATATGCCTTACATCGATGTTTGTACCAATGACTCGTATAAGCAACGTTTAACTGAGGGAGGTAGTATCGGAGATATCTATGTAACTGGCTTGAAGCGTGATCATCAGGGAGAGATATATGTAAATCCACAAAACGGAAGTATTCAGGCCGACTCTGAAAATTGGATAAAGGCAGGCAATGCAGATCCGAAATATAACATTGGATGGAACAATACTTTCTCCTATAAGGGCATCTCACTGGGCGTCTTGATAGACTGGCGTATCGGTGGTGTATGCGTTTCTGCAACACAAGCCATGATGGATCGCTTCGGAACATCACAAGCCAGCGCCGAAGCACGCGATAATGGTGGAGTTGTCGTAAATGGCGGATTGCTGAATCCGGAAAGTTATTATTCTGTAGTAGGAGGAGGTACGACTGGATTACTGGCTTTCTATACTTATAGTGCTACCAATGTTCGCCTGCGCGAAATGACATTAGGATATACTCTACCTAACAAATGGTTTAACAATAAACTGAAAGATGTAACAGTTTCGCTTATTGGAAAGAATCTGTTCATGTTCTACAACAAAGCTCCATTCGATCCTGAATTAGCATCTTCTACAGGTACTTATTATCAGGGTATAGACTACTTTATGATGCCGAGCTTACGGAACATTGGATTTAGTGTTAAACTTCAATTCTAACCTTAATTCGTAAAATTATGAAATCAATCTTTTTAGGGAAAATACAATGCATAGGGGCTACATGCTTACTACTGTGTGGGCTGAATGCCTGTACTGCGGGATATGAAGAAATGAATACCAATCCAGACAAGGTTACTGATGATATGCTGGATATGGATAACTTACGTACAGGAGGCTCAATCAGTGCGATGCAATTAGATATTATTCCTTGTAGTGATGAAGGTGCAAATGCATATCAGCGCGCACAAAACTTAGTAGGAGACATTTTTTCTGGATACATGTCCGGTAGCGACAACTGGAATAGTTCTTCTAACAACCAGACTTATAATCTTCGCTTTGGTGGATGGAGCGATGTACTTTTCTCCATTGCATATCAGAATGTAATGCCACAATGGAAAAAAATAGCGACAGAGGAAGTCAAAGCAGAAGAACCAGTTACTTATGCGATCGGACAAGTTTTAAAAATTGCAGCCATGCACCGTGTAACCGACGCTTATGGCCCTATCCCGTACTTCAAATTCGGTGAAAGTCTTATGGTTCCATACGACTCACAAGAAAAAGTATATGAATCATTCTTTAATGAATTAACAGAGGCAAGTCAGATTCTGGAACAATATGCTACAGAGAACCCGTCTGCACGTCCGCTGAAAAACTACGATCTGGTTTACGAAGGAGATGTAAGCAAATGGGCAAAATTTGCTAATACGTTAATGCTGCGCCTGGCAATGCGTGTAGTATATGTAAAACCAGACTGGGCACAGAAATATGCAGAACAGGCTGTCGTAAAAAGTAAACTAGGAGTAATGACAAGCAATGCCGACAATGCACTTCTTCACAGTCACAATGGAATTACGGTTTATCATCCGCTCAATGTAGTATGGGATATGTACAAAGATGCACGAATGGGAGCTTCCATGGAATCTTATCTGAAAGGATATAAAGACAGTCGAATCTCTAAATATTTTAGTCAGGCAACTGCACCAGCCGGCGATTATCATGGAATGCGTAACGGAATCATCGTAGATAATATTGAAGGATATCGTGCCCTCTCCTGCCCTAATGTACAAAAGACCGATCCTGTTTTATGGATGTGCGCAGCTGAAGCTTACTTCTTAAGAGCTGAAGGAGCCTTAAGACAATGGAATATGAACGGTGACGCTAAAGACTTGTATGAGCAGGGAGTTCAAACATCTTTCGAACAGCACTCTGCTGCTATTGGAAATTATTTGACAGATGATACAGCTAAACCTGCTAAATTCGAAGATAAAGTAGGCAACAACAGTGCAGAACCTCGTTCTACTATAACTCCCGTCTACAAGACAGAAGAAGGATTTGAAGCAAACTTGGAACGAATCATTACTCAGAAATGGTTGGCTATGTTCCCTGAAGGAATGGAAGCATGGAGCGAATTCCGTCGTACCGGTTATCCTAAGATATTCCCGGTAGTCAAAAATTACAGTGGAGGAACAATCGATACGGAAAAACAAATTCGTCGTCTGCCATTCCCGCAAACTGAATACGACAACAATAATGAGAACGTAAAAAACGCTATATCTCTTTTAAATGGAGCCGATCATGGAGGCACTTCATTGTGGTGGGATAAAAAATAATTTTTTAAAATAGAATCAATATGAAAAAGATATTATACTTCATTGTTATGTTATGTTGCACAACCTTTGTTGCATGCGACAAGCAAACTACTCCAGAAGCTCTTGATGTACAAGTACCTCCTACAAAATCAGAAGACTATTTTGAAGCTTTAAGGCAATACAAAAGTTCTAAGCATCAGCTCTGCTTCGGATGGTTTGGTAACTGGACAGCTACGGGTTCTGCAATGTCAACACGACTGGATAATGTACCTGATAGCGTAGATATCATATCTATTTGGGGAAACACTTATAACTTAACTCCTGAAATGAAAGCTGATATGGCTTATGTACAGCAGAAAAAAGGAACTAAAGTAATATTTACGATCTTCGCACATACCGTTCCAGAAATGTTCATCGCAGAAGATGGCACCATAGATTATGCAAGCTATGCAAAATCATTGAATGATACTATTATCAAATACAATTATGATGGCATTGACTTCGATTATGAGCCTAATTATGGCGGAAGCGGTCCATTATGTAACAAAGATAATATGGAAGTATTTATTCATGAAATGGGTAAATATGTAGGTCCTAAATCTGGAACAGGCAAAATATTAAGTATCGATGGAGAACCTTATCATATGAATCCAGGCTTATCCGAATATTTTGACTATGGAATTGTACAAGCATATAATTCATCAGGAGATACTGACCTGCAAAATCGTTTCAATCAAGCAGCAAATGTTGGATGGAAACCTGAGCAATACATCTTTACTGAAAACTTCGAGAGTCTGTGGCAAACAGGAGGTAACCCAAACTACCATGATAAATACGGAAATGTAATGCCTTCTTTGGAAGGTATGGCTCGTTTTACACCCGAACAAGGCCCAAAGGCCGGAGTGGGAACTTACCACATGGAATATGAATATTTGGCCTTACCTACATACAAATATTTAAGACAGGCTATCCAAATAATGAATCCTACTGTAAAATAACTATATAATCTATGAAAACTTTAAATACAATTCAACTTCTGATAGGTTTTCTGTTTTTCTTCCTGACCGGGTGTAAAAACGCAGAAGAATTAAGCCACCTGATCTACATGACAGGAACAGAAAAGACTACAGTCAGCAGAGTAACAATTGATGGACCGCAAAGCTTTGGTGTTAGCGCTACTTGTACAGCTAAAGCGGAACAAGATTTACGAGTTTCTTTCAGAATAGATAACTCGTTAGTCGATAAATATAACAGTGAAAAAGGTACTAATTACAAAGTTCTTCCGGAACAATGTTATAACCTGGAAAAAAGCGAATCTGTCATCAAACAAGGTTCTTGTGTATCAACTCCTGTCATGTTTAATCTTACTACAACAGAAGGAATGGAAGACGGAGCAGTCTACCTTGTACCAATTTCGTTAGCTTCGGCCGAAGGATACCCTATATTGGAATCTTGTCGAACAAACTATATCGTGATTAACCGTACTATCATCACCAAAGTTCTGTCGCTGTCTGGAGGACGTTCATTGAATGTACCTAATTTTACAAAAGATCCTTCTTTGCAAAGCATTCCACAAATAACAATGGAATGCCGTGTGAAAGTTAACAGTTTCTGTAATTCAGACCCATATATTAGCTCCATCATGGGTATTGAATATGCCGAAAACTTCTTGCTACGTTTTGGTGATGTTACTATTAAAAACAATCAGTTCCAGGTTACAGCTAAAGACCAGGTAACTCCTGAAATGACATTCGATACAGGAAAATGGTATCACCTTGCCGTTGTCTTTGATGGAAACCAGTTCATCGTATATGTAAATGGTGAAGTAGCAGCAACCAAACAAGCAACCAGAGGACCTGTTAATTTATATGATGGAGGAGACTTCCATTTTGGATTCTCATATAATGGACGTTTCTTAGATGGATTTATCAGTGAAGCACGTATCTGGACCAGACCACTTTCACAAGTGGAAATTCAGGAAAATATGTGTTATGTACAGCCTGATTCAGAAGGCCTACTGGCATATTGGAGATTTAACGACGGAGACCCGAAAACGGCTAAAGACTTTACAGGTCATGGATATGACGCACAAATCAAAACAGGTAATACTTTAGAATGGGCTGATGGTATTAAATGCCCAGAACCACAAAACTAACATCAACATGAAAATAACTTATCAACTTATATTGATGATATTCCTGCTGGCAGGAATATCATCTGGATTATCATCATGTAAAGATGATGAATCGTCAGAGAATGAATGGAATGCCACATATGTCTACATTCAACGAAATGATTATTTAGTTCTCAACAACTCTACATTTACTCTAAAACACTCTCCCGGTGGAATTGCCGGAAATGTAGAAATAACTTTTAAGCTGAAAGTTCAGAAGCCTGCAGCCAAAGATATTACAGGTATACTTCAGGTTTCCGGTACAGGTGACATCCCTCTATCTGCATTCAGCTTAAATACAGATCAGCCTGTCATCAAAGCTGGTGAAACGGAATCGGAAGATATCATATTATCATTGTCTGATACTGGCAAGGAAGAACTTGCTCAGACTCATGATTTATTAAGTGGAGAATTCAAAATTCAGCTTGTCAACCTACAAACTGAAAATGCAAATACCATGATAAGCACCAATTCTGCACTTACATCAATTGCATTCTCATTAACCAAGCAAGAATACTCAATAAATAACCTGGAAAAAGGAACGCCTGAAAACAGTCATTTAATGGACCGCACTTCATGGTATGTACAAGTAGATCCCGCAGCGCAAGGAAATGCAACAAATGTAATTGATGGAAATGTTTATTCAGATATTGCTCAGGACAATGCTGGATTCTGGATTACAATTGATTTCCAGACTCCTAAAACAATAACCGGTATAGTCACCAACCATTGGGGAAATGCTTACTGCCCGACTCAAATAGAACTATTTACTTCGGATAACGGTACAGAATGGAAGACTATGGGAACACTTGATGTACAAGAAAGTATCCAGTATGTCAAATTCATAAGTTCCGTAACCACCAGACATTTAAAATATCAAATAGTTAAATACCCAATCCGAGTAGACGTCACCGAAATCAATGTTTATGAGGCGAACTGACAATCAGGTAATATAATAGCTTGATATGTATGCCCGAATACGATGACATACTAAAAAAATCATAACAAAAGAGAAAAGCCATATCGAAACGGTTATTTTAGGTTTTGATATGGCTTTTTTGTATCTTAAAACGATTTATGGCCTATAAATCAGAATCTGATAAACACTTACAAACGTACCCTCCTGGAAAAATTAAAAGAGGCTCTTAGCAAAAGACAAAAAGAATGACTAACTTTGCAAGCCGAAATATACTGATAATTAATAAGGAAATAATATAAGCTTATGGCATTACAATGTGGTATCGTCGGTTTGCCTAACGTAGGAAAATCGACCCTTTTCAACTGTTTATCGAACGCAAAAGCTCAAGCAGCCAACTTCCCTTTCTGTACGATAGAACCGAATGTGGGTGTCATCACAGTCCCAGATGAACGCTTGAACAAACTGGCAGAACTGGTTATCCCCGACCGTATCGTACCTACTACTGTAGAAATTGTAGATATTGCCGGACTGGTAAAAGGTGCAAGTAAAGGTGAAGGACTCGGTAATAAGTTCCTTGCCAACATTCGTGAAACAGATGCTATTCTTCACGTCTTACGCTGTTTCGATGACGACAATGTAACACACGTAGACGGTAGCGTAAATCCTGTCCGCGATAAAGAAATCATCGATACAGAACTTCAACTGAAGGACCTCGAAACAATAGAAAGCCGTATTCAGAAAGTACAGAAGCAGGCTCAGACCGGAGGTGATAAACTGGCTAAACAAACTTACGAAGTATTAGTACGTTATCGTGATGCACTGTTGCAAGGAAAATCAGCACGTACCGTACAGTTTGAAACAAAGGATGAACAAAAGATCGCTCACGATTTATTCTTACTGACTTCTAAACCTGTAATGTATGTTTGCAATGTCGATGAAGCCAGTGCTGTAACAGGAAATAAGTATGTAGATCAAGTACGTGAGGCCGTAAAAGAAGAAGGAGCTGAAATCCTGATTGTTGCAGCTAAGACTGAAGCCGACATTGCTGAATTGGAAACATATGAAGACCGACAGATGTTCTTGCAAGAAGTAGGACTTAAAGAGTCGGGAGTAAGCCGTCTGATCCGTTCTGCTTACAACTTGCTGAACTTGGAAACCTACTTTACAGCTGGTAAAATGGAAGTCCGCGCCTGGACATTCCATAAAGGATGGAAAGCTCCTCAGTGTGCCGGAGTTATCCACACCGACTTCGAAAAAGGCTTTATCCGTGCAGAAGTCATCAAGTACGATGATTTTATCAAATATGGCTCGGAAGCAGCTGTTCGCGAAGCCGGTAAGCTGAATGTAGAAGGAAAAGATTATGTCGTAGAAGACGGAGATATTATGCACTTCCGTTTCAACGTATAATAACATACCCATCATAGGAAATTAAACCTTAATAAATCGGTCGCTGTCAAGCGTCCGATTTATTTTTTAACCCTAAAACAATAAACCATGAACTATCTTATTATAGGTACCGGCGGTGTAGGAGGAAGTATCGCCGGATTTCTTGCACTGGCAGGAAAAGATGTAACATGTATCGCACGGGGAAAACATCTCGAAAGTATCCGCAACCAGGGACTTCATCTGAAATCGGATCTCAAAGGTGAACATTATCTGAAAGTTAACGCTTATACGGCCGAAGAATATCAAGGAAAAGCGGATGTCATTTTTGTCTGCGTCAAAGGATATTCCATCGACTCAGTCAAAGAAGTAATAAAACGCGCTGCCAATCCTCATACTTTGGTTATTCCTATATTAAATGTTTATGGTACAGGGCCACGCATCGGTCGTCTTACTCCCGAAGTAACTGTTCTTGATGGTTGTATCTACATAGTAGGCTTTGTTTCAGGAGAAGGAGAAATTACTCAAATGGGAAGTATCTTTCGCCTGGTTGTTGGTGCACGGCCAGAACAAGGAGTTAGTCAGGAACGTATTGAAGCCATCGCAGCAGATGTAAGAAATTGCGGTATCAAAGTTGATGTTTCCGATGATATTAACCGCGATACATTCATCAAATGGGCATTTATCTCAGCCATGGCATGTACAGGAGCCTACCACAATGTACCAATGGGAGAAGTACAACACGAAGGTGAAGTACGCAATACCTTTATCGGACTATCACAAGAAAGTGCAGCAATCGGACGAGAAATGGGAATTACTTATCCAGAAGATCCTGTATCTTATAACCTGAAAGTAATAGATAAACTCGACCCCCACAGCACTGCATCAATGCAAAAAGACCTTGCACGCGGACATGAGTCAGAAATACAAGGTATGCTGTTCGATATGATCGATTTGGGAGAACGCTTAGGTCTGCCTATGCCTACTTATCAAAAAGTAGCTCTAAAATTCAAAAATATATGAAACATATCGTAAATATAGAAACTTGGGAGCGGAAAGACAATTATAATTTCTTCCGTGGATTTGCCAATTCATGGATTTCAATAACCAGTGAAGTCGATTGTACCGAAGCATATAACCATGCCAAAGCTAATGGAAAATCATTCTTTCTATATTATCTTTATGCCATATTACGAGCAGCCAATGAAATAAAGGAATTCCGTTATCGGTGGGATAAAAACGGACAAGTGGTCTACCACGATACAGTAGATGTCATTTCCCCTATTGCTGTACCCGGCAAAACATTTTATACAGTACGTATCCCCTATCACATCGATTTCAAAGGTTTTTATGCAGAAGCCAGGCAGATTGTCACTTCCATACCAGAAGATGGTGATCCATATGGTACCGACAAAAATATATATGGAAAAGGAGAATTCGATGTGATCTTGCTAAGTGCTACTCCAAAGCTTTATTTCACCTCAATTACCTATACCCAACAAGAAGTAGGACATCCTTTGGACTACCCCCTAATGAATGCAGGAAAAACCATTCTACGTGAGGGCAAACGCATCATGCCTATTGCCCTGACTGTAAGTCATGCATTTACAGACGGAGCACATATTTCGCTTTTCTTTGAAAAGGTAGAATTATACCTTAATGAAATTTGTAAATAATTGTATGAAAAAATGACGGAACTTCATCTATTTGCCCGATTTTGACTTAGCAGTAATCGCTCAAGTAGATGAAGTTCCGCAATCTATCTGCATTTATTCCTGGCTCAAGTAATCACACAACTTTTGTGTAGCCCGTGCCCGATGGCTGATTTTATTTTTCTCTTCACTGCCCATTTCAGCAAATGTTTCGGTATATCCTTCAGGAACAAATACCGGATCATAACCAAATCCCGAACAGCCACGTTTTTTTTCGATTATTTCGCCTTTCACAATACCTTCGAAGAGATGTTCTGCTCCTCCCTCAATCAAGCAAATAGCCGTACGAAATTGCGCCTTACGATTAGTTTTTCCATCCAACTCTGCAAGTAACTTTTTCATATTAGCTTCCGAATCATGTCCTTCTCCTCCGGCATAACGTGCCGAATATACTCCTGGAGCACCCCCCAAAGCCTCTACTTCCAAACCCGTGTCATCAGCAAAACAATCCAAACCGAAGTTCTTATAAATATATTCTGCTTTCAAAGCGGCATTTCCTTCCAGCGTATCTGCCGTTTCCGGAATATCAGCCTCGCAGTGAATGTCTTTCAGACTCAGTACTTCTACCTTATCCCCCAATATGGCACGTATCTCATCCAATTTGTGAGCATTATTCGTAGCAAAAACCAGTTTCTTTTTCATAATCAATAATCTGCTCTGTTATACTTCATTTTCTGCACAAAGATACACATACTCAAGCAACCAGCCGCTACTTCACACCAGCTATTTCCTGCATAACCTTAGCAAACCTCTCTCCTTCTATACAAAAAAAGCCCGGCTTCCAATATCGGGAACCGGACTTTTACGTGTAATCAGCCTATATTAATTCAAAATAATTTCATCTACAAACAAATATCCAGGCTTACCTTTTCCTCCATGCCATGCCGGAATACTCTTTTCCGAAAGTGCTTTTACTTTGACATACCGAGTTTTTACCGGAGTAAATGTCAATGTATGCTCATAAATCTGATTCGGATCAGTTTCTTTCATTGCCGGATAAGTTTCAGAAGCTACTTGCTTGAATGTCTGGTTATCATCCGAAACCTCTACCGAAATACCTCTGGCATCGAATATCCAATCACCCTTCTCCACGCAAGCATGCAAAGTCATTGAACTGATTTCCGTTGCTTCTTTCAAGTCGATAACAGCTTCCAGATCATTTTCATAGAAAGCAATCCAACGTCCTGTCTTATAATTACGGTTACCAATCATGCCGTCTACCAGTGTAGTAGCTCCATTATACTCGTATGCTTTATTGATTGGTTGCAGCATTGTAATCGGTTTGGCTGTAGCCTTACTGAAAGAAATACTATCACAGGTAATACGTGAACTTCCTTCCGGACGAATAGCAGCCATACGTAAAACACAAGCCTTATCAATAGCCAGACCATTCTCATACTTCAACGAAGCAGCTGTCGGTTCCGTACCATCAAGTGTATAGTATACTGGAGCATCATCGATAGTATATGCATTGACATCCAACTTGCCAGTTTCCTGATTAGGAGCAATGTTTACATTCACGTCAAAAATGTGAGTGGCGTAATTCCAGCCCTTCAACTGGTAAATCTTCGTCAGACGAGCTGTACGTTTCAGGAATCCCGCATAATCTTTCTTCTTATCAGGAGCACTCCATTGTGTTTCACAAAGAGCAGCCATACGAGGCAGTACCATATATTGTGCCTGCGCAAAAGTCGGAATATATTCAGTCCACAGATTAGCCTGTACACCCGTAATATATTTTTGTTCTTCGGGAGTCAAGTCTGCAGGCATCGGTTCATAACTATATACTCGTTCCATTGGAAGATATCCTCCGATAGCCAGTGGTTCGTGATCAGTATCCTTAGCTTGATAATAATCGAAATACAAATAAGTATTCGGAGTCATAATAACATTATGTTTCTGACGTGCAGCCTCAATGCCACCAGCTTCACCTCTCCACGACATAACAGTTGCGTTAGGAGCCAGACCACCTTCCAAGATTTCGTCCCATCCGATAATGTTGCGTCCGTGTTCATTCAGGAATTTTTCGGCTTCTTTGATGACGTAACTCTGCAAATATTCTTCTTTCGAATGCTTGTCATCACCCTTAATACCTAATGCCTTAATTCTTGCCTGACACTTCGGACACGTCTTCCATTTATCCTTCGGACATTCATCACCGCCTACGTGAATGTATTGTGACGGGAAAATATCGATAATCTCAGCCAGCACATCTTTAATGAACTGAATAGTCTTGTCGTTTCCTGCACAAAGCACATTATCGGAAACACCCCACATAGTCCACACATTATACGGACCACCTGTACATCCCAGTTCCGGATAAGCAGCCAGTGCAGCCTGCATATGTCCAGGAAGGTCTATTTCAGGAATGACGGTAATATAGCGTTCAGCCGCATAAGCTACAATTTCTTTAGCCTGCTCCTGAGTATAGAAACCACCATAAGGCTTTCCATCATATTTACCCGAATTACGTCCGATAACTGTTTCAGCACGTTTTGAGCCGATTTCCGTCAACTTCGGATATTTCTTGATTTCGATACGCCATCCTTGATCTTCGGAAAGATGCCAATGGAAACGGTTGATATTATGCAGAGCAAGCATATCAATGTATGTCTTGATCTCGTCTACGGTAAACATATGGCGACCTACATCGAGCATCATACCACGATAGCTGAAACGCGGGCTGTCATTGATTTCAACAGCAGGCAGTTCAATTGCTCCACCTCCTTCATGTACAGAAACCGATTTACGTAAAGTCTGAATACCATAGAATACACCAGCTTCAGAAGGAGCAGTAATCACCACCTTCTTACCGTCTACAGTCAAGCGGTATGCTTCCGGCGAATTAGCCTCCAGTCCCAGTTTCAGTACAATTCCGCTTTCTTCATCACCTTCCTGTACCTTCAGGTCAATACCGGTTTGTTCTTTAATAAAAGAAGCCAGAAACTCAGCATTCTTTTTCATTTTTTCATTACCGGCTGTGTAATAAATTGTTTCTCCACTTTTCAGCAGGAAGCCACTTTGTTGAGGAGTTGTAATCTCCAGAGGCATAGGCACTATCTGATAATCAGCTACAGCCGCCGGCTTTTCCGAACACGACGCAACCAACATTCCAGCAAACGCCAACCCCAAGCAATTTAATTTTGAGAATGGTTTCATAAAAGTTAAATATAAAGGTTAGTATTAATAATTAGTTTTCAGTATATGAGATATCACTCAGCTGACGTATATGCACTGAAACATCCTCCAATGGAGATCCGTCACCTGAGGTTATAAGTATTTTCCGGGAAACTCCGGGCAACAAATCGAAAAAATTATCCGAGAAGCGTACGCCCTGAACCGGTATTTCTATAAATACATCACGTGCCAGTTGGTCCGATTTCAACGTCAGTTCACAAGCACCGTTTTTCTTTTTTATCTTACAATTTATTTTTGCCTGAGGCAGATGCTGCGCCTTGGGACGCACCGGATAATAAACCTCATCCGAAAGCACCTGACGATCGTGAGCCCCTTTCAACGTCATGTGTATAAACGAAGTAGTTGTATCGCACGCTGCAAAGGCACTATTCCAATCCTCTTCATAGAACAAAGCAGAAGAATTAACCGGCAACTCACCTTTTACTTGATGACGACGCAATACCTTTCCTTTAAAATCCGTCAGTTCAATCTGCAATACAATATCCTTTGTCTTCAGCACATCCGACATAACATAGTATTTCAATTTATCTCCCTCACGGACCGCATCTACCAGTACAGGAGCAAACGCCCGGCGGCTCTGGTAATGCAATGCTTTCCAGTTACCGTAATAGTCGATAGCCGACCAGGAAACAACCGGCCAACTGTCATTAAGCTGCCAGATCAAACTACCCATACAATAAGGACGATTCCGGCGATGAGCTTCCATTCCCTGCCGCATTCCCTGTCCTTGCAGCACAAGTCCCAGATACACCAAGTCCTCAAATTTTTCAGGAACCCGATAATATAATCCCATTGTCTTTTTTATCAGGAAATTACCGATTGAACTTTTCTGATGTGCATTCATCACCGGCGATTCCATGTTATAGTCTTCCGGTGAAGCAAAGGAATGTATCGTCTTCATTTCGGGGAACGACTGAAAGCCAAATTCGCTCATAAAACGAGGTATTTCGGCATCCAGACTTTCGAAAGGTTTCTGCCCGTACCATATTCCCCAGTTATGACTATCTCCATTCTTCCAGGTATTCGGTCTTCCCCAATTGGCTTCATAAGGAGAACTCTCCAGATAAAATCGGCCCGGATCGAGTTCTTTAACCTTTTCCGGCAGTAACCGACGGAACAAAATATCGTAACCATCTGCCAGTTGCTGGTATATCTCGGTACCGTATTTCTTCTTCCAGCCCCAGTATTTCATGCCCTCACTTACTTCATTGTTTCCACACCACATTGCCAGCGAAGCATGATTACGCAGACGTTTAATGTTATAAACCGCTTCTTCCGATACTTGTTTCAGGAAAGCAGGATCATGTGGATAAGGTGTACAAGCAAACATAAAGTCCTGCCACACCAGTATGCCACGTTTGTCGGCTTCTTCGTATAGTGCATCGTCCTCATAAACTCCTCCACCCCATACACGTATCATATTCATGTGTGCAGCCTGTACATCTTCCAGCAGACGGACATACCGCTCACGGGTGACACGTGGCAACAAAGCATCCGAAGGTATCAGATTGGTTCCCTTGGCAAACATCGGAATGCCATTTACTTCAAAATAGAAACTCATACCCAGACTATCCTTCTCTTGTACGACACGTATCGAACGAAGTCCTATCTGATGTTGCTTGCAGGCAACCGTCTTTCCATCAATGGTTACAGAAGCATGAAAATCATATAAAGCAGCCTCTCCCCATCCATTCGGCATCCATAAATGTGGAGATTCAATGTTCAGAGGAAGCGATACCGTATTTACTCCCGGCTGCAAGCTGACAGCCTGCTCTATCATCCGGCTTCTTTCCTGTCCGTACGTGCAGGTAATCTTTACTTGTGCCTCCTGTATCTGGTTGCTGAGATTGTTTATTTCCAGACGATTGTCTACTTCTGCCCGACTGGAAGTGACCGACTCTTGACAAACAAAATAGTCTTCTATTACCGCCTGACCGGCAAATTCCAGACGAACGGGCCGCCAGATACCACAAGTCACCATCCGAATTCCCCAGTCCCATCCATACGAATAAGGAGCCTTGCGTGTGAAAATACTTACCCGTTCGGCACGATGATCATTGGCAGCAGGATAAATAAAACCGTTTGTTTCCCACTGAGGCATCGCTTCACGAAGCGGTGACCGGAAGCTGACAAGCAACTTGTTCTCTCCTTTTCTCAAAAAATGCTTCACTGGAACCCGATAACCAACAAACATATTGTCTGCCTTCAGTATACATGCCCCGTTCAGCGAAACATCGGCATATGTATCAAGCCCTTCAAACACTAAAAATATTTCCTGGTGAGCCAACTGTTCTTCGGTAAGCATAAAAGAAGTCCGATACAACCAGTCTTCATCTTCCACCCATTGTATCTTGTCTTCATTCATCCCGTAAAAAGGATCCGGTAATTTTCCCTGAGCAATCAAATCCTGATGAACCGTACCCGGCACAACAGCAGGCAACCATTCATTGCTTCCATACTTCGAAAACTGCCAGCCGGAATGAAGCGTCAAACTATCGGCTAATGTAGTATTACCTAAAGAAAAGAAGCCCGTTAATAATGCCATCAGGATGATTTTCCACATATCTTTTCAAGTTACAGATTTAAGAATCAATCAATTAAACTTTTCTTCCTGCTCGATGTTACACTAAAATCCGCTCTCCGGCCAACAAGCCGAAAAGATATCCCCCATAGTCGGACTAAAATGCGTTTCAAGCACAAACTCTTCACTCTACATCCAACAAATGACAGCCGAACTTATTTCACTTTCAGCTTGTCAAATCCTTCGCCATACACTCCCACTACATTACTTTGGGAAACGAAAGCATCCGGATCAATATCTTTCACCAGACGGAAAATATCGAGTGATTCCACTTTCTTCGCCAGTACAACAATAACCTTGATGTCTTGCTTGCTATACCAGCCCTGACCGTCGAGCAATGTCACACCACGGTCTATCTTGGTAGAAATGCCTTCTGCTATCTGTTCATATTTCCGCGAGAATATCAGGAACTGGACCGACTGACGGGAACTGTTGATTACATAGTCTATCACGATACTCATGATAAACAATACACAGAAACCGAACAAAACGCGCTTCCAGTCGTGGAAAATGAAATAACACGATGAAATGATTACGATATCACAGTACATCATCATACGTCCCAAGGTAACATCCTTGTACTTGTTGATAATCCATGCAATGATATCAGTTCCTCCCGTACTACCATTGTTGCAGAATACAATACCGATTCCGAAACCCAGCAGTCCGGCACCGATAACACAAGCCATGAACTCCTGCCCCGGTCCAAGAAGCTGAGGAAGATTTCCGGCACTGTTTCTGAACAAAACCTGAAACCACCAAAGCAAGAAAGTCAGCATAAAGATGGCATAGATGGTCTTCACACTGAACTTAGGTCCCAGAATTTTCAAGGCAAATCCCAGAAAAACAGCGTTAATCACAAAGTAAGAAACCTGAATTTCAATACCTGTAGCATAATAAATAATAGCAGCAATACCACTTACTCCACCGGTTGTAATCTGATAAGGCAACAGAAAAGCTACCCATCCCAGCGCATAACATACCAGTCCGAAAGTAATGGCAAGGTAGTCTTTCGACTCCCTGCCTATTTTTTTCTTCAGAATCGCTTCCATATGTCTGCGATTAAAGTACGATGTTTACAATCTTCTTCGGCACGATAATAACCTTCTTCGGAGTTTTGCCTTCAATCCACTTCTGCGACTGTTCATCGCTCATTACGGCTGCCTGAATCGTTTCATTGTCTGCATCGGCAGGGAATTCCATTGTAAAGCGAGCTTTTCCGTTGAAAGAAATCGTATATTTCACACTATCTTCTTTCAGATACTCTTCATTGAATATCGGCCACTGTGCATCACAAACCGAAGTTGTATTGCCCAAAGCTTCCCACAATTCTTCTGCCAGATGTGGAGCAAATGGAGCAATCAACACTACCAGATCACTCATCACAGCCTTGTTACGGCATTTCAGCGAAGTCAGTTCGTTTACACAAATCATAAAGGCACTGATAGACGTATTGTAAGAGAAGGTTTCAATATCACCAGTCACCTTCTTGATCAGCTTATGAATTGCTTTCAGCTCTTCCTTGGTAGGTTCTCCTTCTGCCGGCATGAAATTGCCCTGACGGTCGTAGAACAAGTTCCAGAGTTTCTTCAAGAAACGGTGAACACCGTCGATACCGTTTGTATCCCACGGCTTAGACTGTTCTACCGGTCCGAGGAACATTTCGTACATACGCAGTGTATCGGCACCATACTTCTCGACAATCATATCCGGGTTCACTACGTTGTACATCGATTTACTCATCTTTTCTACAGCCCAGCCGCAGATGTACTTGCCATCTTCCAGAATAAACTCTGCGTTATTGTATTCAGGACGCCAGTTCTTGAAGGCTTCTACATCCAGCACATCGTTCGATACAATATTCACATCGACATGAAGCGGAGTCACTTCGTACTGGTCTTTCAAGCCCAGTGAAACAAATGTATTGGTATCCTTGATACGGTAAACAAAGTTGCTTCGGCCTTGAATCATACCCTGATTGACAAGTTTCTGGAAAGGCTCTTCCTTGATGCTCACACCCAGGTCGAACAGGAACTTGTTCCAGAAGCGAGAATAAATCAAGTGTCCGGTAGCATGTTCCGTACCACCTACGTACAAGTCCACATTCTGCCAGTAACGATCGGCTTTTTCAGAAACCAATGCCTGATCATTGTGCGGATCCATATAACGCAAATAGTAAGCCGATGAACCTGCAAATCCCGGCATAGTATTCAGTTCCAGCGGGAAAACAGTTACGTTGTCTATTTTTGTATTCTCTACCACTTCACCTTTGGTTACATCCCACGCCCACTTGGTAGCATGTCCCAATGGAGGCTCACCTGTTTCGGTAGGTAGGAATTTGTCTACTTCAGGAAGTTCCAGCGGCAACTTGCTTTCGTCTATCATGTAAGGCACACCGTCTTTGTAATAAACCGGGAACGGTTCACCCCAGTAACGCTGGCGGGAGAAAATCGCATCACGCAAACGATAGTTCACTTTCACACGGCCCAACTGATGTTCCTTCACATATTTCTTGGTAGCGGCAATGGCTTCCTTGATAGTCAGTCCGTTCAGGTTCAAATCGCAATAAGGAGTAACTCCAGCTTTCGGCGAATTACATACGATACCTTCCTTGGCATCGAAACTTTCTTCTGATACATCGCAACCTTCTACCAGCGGAATGATAGGCAAGTTGAAGTGTTTTGCAAAAGCATAGTCACGACTGTCGTGAGCCGGAACGGCCATGATAGCTCCCGTACCGTAACCAGCCAATACGTAATCGCTGATCCATACCGGAACAGCCTCTCCTGTAAACGGATTTACGGCATACGAACCACTGAACACGCCTGTTACACGACGGTCGGCGATACGTTCACGTTCGGTACGTTTCTTTGTACGATCCAGATAGGCTTCCACTTCTGCTTTCTGGCCTTCGGTTGTCAGCAGCGGAACAAGCTCACTTTCAGGAGCCAGAACCATGAATGTTACACCAAACATAGTATCGGCACGAGTCGTAAAGATGGTAAATTCCAGATCGCTGTCTTTTACCTTGAAACGAACTTCCGTACCTTCCGAACGGCCGATCCAGTTACGTTGAGTTTCTTTCAGCGAATCGGTCCAGTCTACTGTCTCCAGTCCGTCGAGCAGACGCTGAGCATAAGCCGAAACGCGCAGACACCACTGGCGCATCTTCTTCTGGACAACTGGATAACCTCCTCGTTCTGATACACCATCCACTACTTCATCGTTGGCAAGTACGGTACCCAGTTGCGGACACCAGTTCACCATCGTTTCACCCAGATAAGCAATACGGTAGTTCATCAGTACTTCCTGCTGTTCCTTTTCGCTCTTGGCTTTCCATTCTTCTGCTGTAAAGCTCAGTTCTTCACTGCAAGCTACATCCAGCCCTTCTGTTCCTTTTTCCTCGAAATGCTTGATCAGTTCACTGATAGGTTCAGCTTTTCCACAAGCATTGCAGTAGTAACTGTTGAACATTTTCTGGAAAGCCCACTGAGTCCAGTGGTAATATCCCGGATCACAAGTACGTACCTCGCGGTCCCAGTCGAACGAAAAACCAATCTTGTCCAACTGCTGACGGTAGCGGTTGATGTTATTTACAGTAGTGATAGCCGGATGCTGGCCGGTCTGAATTGCATATTGTTCGGCAGGCAAGCCGTAAGCATCGTACCCCATCGGGTTCAATACATTATAGCCCTGCAAGCGTTTGTAACGAGCATAAATATCGCTGGCAATATATCCCAACGGGTGACCAACGTGAAGTCCTGCTCCCGACGGATAAGGGAACATGTTCAGTACATAGAACTTCTTCTTCGATTCATCTTCGACAACCTTGTAGGTTTTGTTATCCACCCACTTCTGCTGCCATTTTTTCTCGATCTCTCTGAAATTATATTCCATAGTGGTGATTGTATATTTGATTTTTTACTATTTTCCGCAATATCGTGCAAAGATAGTAAGACTTCGGGAATAAACCCGTTTTTTCCGCTAACAAATATCAATCAATCCATTACCTTGCAGCCTATTATCTCTCACCCCTTTCTGGATGTCGGCACAAGCTGTATTTTTTCCGCCCGGAAATGCAGCAAAACATCGGCACGTTTTCACTGAAACGTCACCAGGTTTTCAACGAAACTTACAGGTGTTATAAACAGTCTATGAACAACTGTTCAAATAGCAGTTAATATATTAATTGTCAACAGAAAACCAATGTTAATAAGCCGATTGAAAAAGGAACTGTCAACAGAGCTTTCAACAAACATATCAACATATAAAAAACGATGCACTCCCCTCCTTTCACACACTTGCGAGGAAGTTCATCCGATGACTTGCCCACGCTTATAGAAACAGCTCGCCAGAAACCCTGAAGTTTTTGTACAAAAACAAAAATTTTTTGTACAAAAAATAAAAAAACATGCAGACAAATCCGGCTACACCCGAAGATGTTCCGGACAACTTCTGACGACAGGTTACAGCAACTACCTCCCCAAAAGAAAATTCCCCTCTGCGCCTTTATTTTCCATAAAGTGCAAAGGGGAATTACCCTATCTGATAAATCAGGAAATTACTTTTCGAAATCAGCCCAGTTAGTCAGGCGCATGTCACCCTGCTTGATGAATACCTGATGCATACCCAGCGCAGCCGACAAACTGTGACAAGTCTGCCCTTTTGTAGAAATCTTCAGATAATCCCACAACAACTGCTTGTAATCCGGATGAGCACAATTCTCGATAACAGCCTGTGCACGCTCCATCGGACTCTTTCCTCTCAGGTCGGCAATACCCTGTTCGGTAATAATCACATTGACCGAATGCTCGCTGTGATCCAGATGCGATACCATCGGCACAATAGAACTGATACATCCTCCCTTCGCTGTCGACGGACAAGAGAAGATAGAGATGTAAGCACTGCGGGTAAAGTCGCCCGAACCACCGATACCATTCATCATCTTTGTTCCACAGATATGCGTAGAATTGACATTACCATAAATATCAGCTTCGATAGCCGTATTCATTGAAATAACTCCGATACGGCGAACTACCTCCGGACAGTTGGAGATCTCCGAAGGACGAAGCACCAGCTTATGACGGAAGAAATCCATATTATCGTAAATATCTTGCAGACAATCGTTTGTCACACTGAGCGAACAAGTACTACCAAACTTGATTCTACCCTCTTTTATCAACTTGATGACAGAGTTCTGAATGACCTCCGTATACATCTCAAACGGCGGAATACTGGGGTCCTTACCCAGTGCGCTGAGTACCGCATTGGCAATGTTTCCTACCCCCGACTGCAATGGCAGGAAGGTAGACGGGATAATTCCCCGACGCATGTCCGCAGCCAGAAAATCGGCAACATTCTGCCCGATCTTATCCGTTACGGGATCCGGATCGTGGAAACCACGTGCCTCATCCGGAAGATTCACTTCTACCACCCCGACAATCTTTTCCGGATTCACCTGAATATAAGGCAATCCGATCCGGTCGCTGGGACGGACGATAGGAATCGGACGACGATATGGAGGACGCTCCATTTCGTACAAGTCATGCACCCCTATCAAACTTTTACTGTGAGCTGCATTCAATTCTACAATCACACGGTCGGCCAGGCGAGCAATGGTTGGCGAAATACCTACCCCTGCCGTCAGATAAATCCGTCCGTCGGCTGTAATTTCACACGCCTCGATTATCGCAGTAGTAACATGTCCCAAAAATCCGGAACGCAAACGCTGTGCCACTTGCGACAAATGTATATCTGTATAATTGATTTCGCCGGCATTTACAGCCTTTCGGAAGTCTGCATTGGTAGTATATGGTGCACGAAAATGAATAGCATGAGCACGCGTCAGCACCCCGTCGCAAGAATCTCCCGTAGAAGCTCCAGTAATGATCCCAATCTGAAAGTGTTCTCCCCTGGCGTGTTTCTCTTCTGCCTGCCTGGCAAGCTCTGCCGTTACGGCTTTCGGACTTCCTGCTGGTGTAAACCCGCTCAGGGCGATAATCTCTCCATCTTTTATCAGGCTGGCAGCTTCGGCTGCGGTCATAAAGTTATAATTCATGGTATTAGGTGTTTTTATAATTGTTAGTATTAAACTTACATTGTTTCCGGTTAATATTTACGGTTAAAGATTTCAGAATAAATGAATGCACGCCGTGCTTCTTCCGGTGTACTCAAACGGATATTTTTTTCCGACACTGCCGGCTGGGCAATACGAGGCGATGGCTTTTTCTGCGGTTCGACAGCTACTTCCCGCCTCTTTTTACTTTCTCCTTTAACCTTTCTATTTTTCTTGTTATCAACATATTGGGCTACGGAGTCACTACCTTTATCCGGTACTATTTCTTCCTTCTTCCCGACAACTGGAATCGGCTTTGCCGTTTTCCTGCGGGAAACAGTATTTTTCGTCTTTTTCTTCTTGGCATAATTCTGACAGGCGGCCAAGGCAATAGCCGCTACTACAACAAGTATGCTTACCACATCGTCCATAGTCTACCAAAATGTTAAGGATTTGCTCAAAGATACTAATAAATATAACACATTCATGGATTTTAGGGAAGAAACTCATATCTTTGCAAATGAATTTATTAAATAATAACATACCATTATGACAAAAGAAGCTACGGGAGCGGACTTTAAATCCGCAACCGAACTGGAAACCAAAAAACTGTTTATTGAAACTTACGGTTGTCAGATGAATGTGGCAGACAGCGAAGTCATCGCATCTATCATGCAGATGGCAGGATATGCGCCATGCGAGAGCCTGGACGAAGCTGATGCTGTATTTATGAACACTTGTTCTATCCGTGACAACGCAGAACAGAAAATCCTGAACCGTCTGGAATTTTTCCACTCGCTGAAGAAAAAACGCAAGCATCTTATCGTAGGTGTATTGGGGTGTATGGCTGAACGCGTAAAAAACGACCTGATCGAAAACCATCATGTCGATCTGGTAGCGGGACCGGATGCTTACCTGACCTTGCCCGACTTGATTGGTGCCGTCGAAGCAGGAGAGAAGGCTATCAACGTAGAACTGTCAACAACAGAGACTTATCGCGATGTCATCCCGTCACGAATCTGTGGAAATCACATTTTCGGCTTTGTATCTATCATGCGCGGATGTAACAATTTCTGCCATTACTGTATCGTGCCTTACACTCGCGGACGTGAACGAAGCCGTGATGTGGAAAGTATCTTAAACGAAGTGCACGATTTGCAATGCAAGGGTTATAAGGAAGTGACTCTGTTGGGTCAGAATGTAAACTCGTACCGTTTCGAACGGGAAGGAGAGGTGGTAACATTCCCGATGCTGCTACGTATCGTTGCCGAGGCTGTACCCGAAATGCGTGTACGCTTTACTACTTCACATCCCAAAGACATGAGCGACGAAACACTGCACGTCATAGCCGATGTACCTAACGTATGCAAGCACATACATTTGCCGGTACAGAGCGGAAGTTCACGTATTCTGAAACTGATGAACCGTAAATATACGCGCGAATGGTATCTGGAAAGGGTAGAGGCAATCCGCCGTATCATACCCGACTGTGGACTGAGTACGGATATTTTCTCCGGTTTTCATTCTGAAACGGAAGAAGATCATCAGATGAGCCTCTCACTGATGCGTGAATGTGCATACGACTCTGCTTTTATGTTTAAGTACTCTGAGCGTCCGGGAACTTATGCCTCCAAACATTTGCCCGACGACGTACCCGAAGAAGTCAAGATACGCCGTCTGAATGAAATGATAGAGCTACAGAATCAGTTGTCGGCCGAAAGCAATGCCCGCGATGTAGGCAAAACCTTCGAAGTACTGGTAGAAGGGGTGTCCAAGCGCTCGAAAGAACAACTGTTCGGACGAACTGAACAAAATAAGGTAGTGGTATTCGACCGGGGTACACACCGCATCGGCGATTTTGTACGCGTACGTATCACCGAATCGAGTTCTGCGACACTGAAAGGTATCGAAGTTACTGAATAACAAAAACAAATTTCATATTTTACAATCAAAAAAATCGAAAAGAAACGATGAAAAGAAGAATCACGCTCAGTTGGCTGCTCATGGCGTTAATCTGTTTGCCCATGTTCGCCCAGATGCAAGATCCGGTACGATTCAAGACCGAATGGAAAAATCTTTCGGCCAATGAAGCAGAAATTATTTTTACTGGTACAATGGACCAGGGCTGGCATGTTTATTCTACCGACCTGCAAGAAGGCGGTCCTACTTCCGCAACTTTCAACATCGACAAGATAGAAGGTGCTGAATTAGTTGGTAAACTTACTCCGGTAGGAAAAGAAATCAAACAAATGGACCCTATCTTCGATATGGAAGTGAAATTCTTCGAAGGTACAGCTAAGTTCTCGCAGAAGGTCAAACTGACTGGAGGTAATTATCTGGTGACTGGTTATCTGGAATATGGCGCATGCAACGACCAAAACTGCTTGCCGCCTACCAGCGTAGATTTTTCATATAAAGGAACTGCTGCCGGAGCCGCTTCGACAACATCTGCCGATGCAAAAGCAGCGGAAGAGACTGCAACCGACCAGCCAGTCGAGACAGCCGATTCTGCCACAGTAGCTGCTCCGCAAACTTTGCAGGACGCTACAGATTACTGGAAACCGGTTATCAAAGAACTTTCCAGCTATGGAAGTAATGAAGAGCAGGAATCACATTCCTGGATTTACATTTTCTTTACCGGACTGGTAGGAGGTCTTCTCGCCTTGTTTACTCCTTGTGTATGGCCTATTATCCCGATGACTGTCAGCTTCTTCCTGAAACGTACAAAGGATAAGAAAAAAGGTATTCGCGATGCATGGACTTATGGTGCCTCTATCGTAGTTATCTACGTAGCACTGGGACTTGCCATTACATTGATTTTTGGAGCGAGCGCACTTAATGCATTGTCTACCAATGCCATCTTCAACATCTTGTTCTTCCTGATGCTGGTTGTTTTCGCTGCTTCTTTCTTCGGCGCATTCGAAATTACCTTACCGTCTAAGTGGAGCAATGCCGTCGACAGCAAGGCAGAAGCAACAACAGGTTTGCTTAGCATCTTCCTTATGGCATTTACCTTGTCGTTGGTATCTTTCTCTTGTACTGGTCCTATCATCGGCTTCTTGTTGGTAGAAGTTTCTACTACAGGTAGCGTAGTTGCTCCGGCTATCGGTATGTTGGGCTTCGCTATCGCACTGGCTTTACCGTTCACCCTCTTTGCAATGTTCCCGTCATGGCTGAAGTCTATGCCTAAATCTGGAGGCTGGATGAACGTCATCAAAGTAGTACTGGGATTCCTGGAACTGGCATTCGCATTGAAATTCTTGTCGGTTGCCGACCTGGCATACGGTTGGAGATTGCTCGACCGTGAAACGTTCCTGGCACTCTGGATTGTAATCTTTGCTTTATTAGGTATGTATCTGCTGGGCAAAATCAAGTTCCCGCACGATGATGATAACAATAAAGTAGGGGTGGGACGTTTCTTCCTGGCACTGATCTCACTGGCTTTTGCCGTATATATGATTCCAGGACTTTGGGGAGCACCTTTGAAAGCTGTCAGTGCTTTCGCACCTCCCATGCAGACTCAGGACTTCAATTTATATAAGAACGAAGTACATGCTAAATTCACCGACTTTGATGCGGGTATGGAATATGCTCGTCAGAACAATAAACCAGTCATGATCGACTTTACCGGATATGGTTGCGTAAATTGCCGTAAGATGGAACTTGCCGTATGGACCGATCCGAAAGTAAGTCAATTGCTGAACGACGATTATGTACTTATTACATTGTACGTCGACGAAAAGGCCAAACTTCCGGAACCGATAAAGGTTACAGAAAATGGAACAGAACGCACCTTGCGCACGATAGGCGACAAATGGAGCTATCTACAACGCTCTAAATTTGGAGCCAATGCACAGCCGTTCTACGTATTGCTCGACAACGAAGGTATGCCTCTGAACAAGTCATATTCGTACGATGAAGACATCGCCAAGTACGTAGACTTCCTCCAGACTGGTCTGAAGAACTACAAGAAATAATATTCTTCGATAGAATACAAATTGGAAAAGCTTCCGGAAACTAATAAATAAAAGTATCCGGGAGCTTTTTTAATTTCCAACTTATAATTCCACAAATAAAAAGTTACAGATAAAGTAAATCAGATGCTTACTTTATATACTCTTAAAGAACCTTAACAAAAGAGTCTTTATACCCGATTTATTTGTTATTTTGCAGCAAATTAGGGAATAAAGTGAATATACTCAATATAGATACATGTCCCCTCTGCGGAAAAAAGCATTTCGAAGAGGTGCTGACTTGCACAGATCATTATGCGACCGGTGAAAAATTTACTATTTACCGCTGTACGGCGTGTGGCTTTCTGTTTACACAGCATGTACCCGATGAAAGTGTAATAGGCCGGTATTACGAGTCGCCGGATTACATTTCACATACGGATACGCGTAAGGGACTGGCAAACCGCCTGTACCATTATGTACGCGGATATATGCTGGGAAGAAAAGCGGCACTGATAGAACGGATTTGTGGAACTCGAAACGGTGAACTACTCGACATCGGTACGGGTACTGGATATTTCAGCCGATATATGCAAAAACGAGGCTGGAAAGTTTCGGCTATCGAGAAAAGTCCGCAGGCACGGGCATTTGCACGGGAACACTTCGGACTGGAAGTAGGTGCTCCTGAGGTATTGGCTACTTATGGAAAGGGTGCTTTCGATGTGGTCACGTTGTGGCACGTCATGGAACACCTGCAAGATATTAACGGTACATGGCAACGACTCTCTGAAATACTGAAGGAAAAGGGAGTACTGGTAGTTGCAGTGCCTAATCCTTGTTCGTTCGATGCCCAACATTACAAAGAGGTATGGGCAGCATATGATGTACCACGTCATTTGTGGCATTTTACACCATCGGCTATGCAACAATTCGGGGCAAAGTTCGGATTTATCTTAACCGAACGGCATCCGATGCCATTTGATGCGTTTTATGTTTCAATGCTTTCGGAAAAATATCGGGGAAGCCGTATGTCTTTCTTGAAAGGGATGGTTACGGGAACAGAAGCGTGGTTTGCTTCGCTGGTAAAAAAGGAACGAAGCAGTTCCATGATTTATGTATTCAGAAAAAAATAAGGTTATGAGCAGAAAATCAGGGTCTTTCTTTGATATGCAGTTTATAACGTCGAGCATCAGTACGATGCTGGTGCTGCTCCTGCTGGGGATAGTGGTCTTCTTTGTAATGGCTGCCAACAATCTTTCTGTATATGTCCGCGAAAATATTGCGTTCTCGGTATTGGTGAGTGACGATATGAAGGAGCCGGATATCTTGCATTTCCAAAAGCAACTGAACAAGGAACCTTATGTGAAACAGACTACTTATATTTCGAAAGCTCAGGCTTTGAAAGAGCAGACGGAGGCTATGGGGACGGATCCCGCGGAGTTCTTAGGACATAATCCGTTTACGGCTTCTATCGAAATCAAATTGAATGCTGATTATGCTAATTCGGACAGTATCGCATGGATAAAGGATGAGATTCAATCGAATAAGCAGGTTATAGAAATCAATTACCCGCAAGACTTGCTGGATGCTGTAAACAGCAATATCCGGAAAATCAGTATCGTACTGTTGGGACTGGCTGCACTGCTGACTTTGATCTCGTTTGCATTGATTAATAATACAATTCGACTGGCAGTTTACTCCAAACGGTTTATCATTCATACCATGAAACTGGTGGGGGCAAGCTGGTCGTTTATCCGACGGCCGTTCTTAATTCGGAATGTATGGATCGGAATACTGGCTGCAACAATGGCGGATGCAATTCTGATAGGACTGGCTTACATGCTGGTAAAATATGAACCGGATTTACTCGCTGTTGTTACTCCTGAGGTGATGATTACGGTTATGGGATCGGTGTTCGTTTTCGGAGTGATAATTACTTCTGCATGTGCACTTATCTCAATCAACAAGTATCTCCGAATGAAGGTGAGCGAGTTATACTATATATAAAAAGAAATAGATACTAACTAATCAATATTTCATAGTAACATGGACAAAAAGAATTTTGCCTTTGATAAGACGAACTTCATCCTGCTGGCAGCAGGTATGGTGGTGATTATCATCGGTTTCCTGCTGATGTCGGGCCCTGGCTCGACAGAAACAACATTTGAGCCTGATATTTTCAGTGTACGACGTATCAAAGTGGCTCCGGTGGTTTGCTTCCTGGGATTTATTTTTATGATTTATGGTATACTGCGAAAACCAAAGAGTACGCAGGATAATGATAATAATGTAGCGGAATGAGCTGGATAGAAGCATTAATTTTGGGAATTCTGCAGGGACTGACGGAATACTTACCTGTGAGTAGTAGTGGACATCTGGCTATCGGATCGGCACTGTTCGGTATTGAAGGAGAGGAAAATCTGACATTTACAATCGTAGTGCATGTGGCTACGGTGTTGAGTACGTTGGTTATTTTATGGAAAGAAATCGACTGGATATTCCGCGGATTGTTTAAATGGCAGTTGAATGAGGAAACGAAATATGTACTGAACATCATTATTTCAATGATTCCTATAGGTATTGTTGGGGTGTTCTTTAAGGATTATGTAGAGGATATTTTCGGCTCAGGACTGCTGATTGTAGGCTGCATGCTCTTGCTGACAGCTGTACTGCTGGCTTTCTCGTATTACGCAAAACCAAGACAGAAGGAACGCATCAGTATGAAGGATGCGTTTATCATCGGACTGGCTCAGGCTTGTGCTGTAATGCCCGGATTGTCGCGCTCGGGTAGTACGATTGCTACAGGACTGATTTTAGGAAATAAGAAAGAAACGCTGGCACAATTCTCGTTTTTAATGGTGATACCACCTATTTTGGGAGAAGCGTTGCTGGATGGAATGAAGATTATGAAGGATGCTTCGGTCGCTACTGCCAGCATCAGTACAACCTCGCTGGTTGTGGGCTTTCTGGCGGCTTTCATTTCTGGATGCGTCGCTTGTAAATGGATGATTAATATTGTGAAGAAAGGTAAGCTGATCTGGTTTGGCGTATATTGTGCCATCGTGGGTATTATAACCATCATTGCCAGCTTGTAACGATAAAAACAAACGGATGAACTTTAAAGAAGGAGAAGTGTTATACTTTGACAAGCCGCTACGATGGACATCGTTCGCGCTTGTGAATAAGGTGAGATACCATATCAGCCGTAAACTGGGAGTAAAAAAGATTAAGGTGGGACATGCGGGAACCCTTGACCCTTTGGCAACCGGAGTAATGATTGTCTGTACGGGAAAGGCCACCAAACGAATCGAGGAGTTCCAGTATCATACGAAGGAGTATATTGCAACACTGAAGTTAGGGGCGACAACACCGTCGTACGACCTGGAAAAAGAGATTGACGCAACTTATCCTACGGAGCATATCACTCGACAGTTGGTGGAAGACACGCTGAAAAATTTCGTAGGGACAATCGAACAGATACCACCAGCTTTCTCGGCTTGTAAGGTGGACGGAAAAAGAGCTTACGACCTTGCCCGAAAAGGGAATGAGGTGGAACTTAAGCCTAAAACATTAGTGATCGACGAAATTGAGCTGCTGGAATGTGACTTGCCGGTAATAAAAATACGGGTGGTATGCAGCAAGGGAACATATATCCGTGCTCTGGCACGCGACATCGGTGAAGCACTGGGAAGCGGAGCACATCTGATCGGTCTGATACGAACCCGGGTAGGAGAGGTTAAACTGGAAGACTGTATGCAGGTAGAGAACTTTGAAACATGGCTCGACCAACAAGATATAGAAATTACAAACGATTAAGGAAAGGATAATTAAGATGAAACTGTCACAATTTAAATTTAAATTGCCGGAAGAGAAAATTGCATTACATCCTGCAAAGTACAGAGATGAGTCGCGACTGATGGTGGTTCACAAGGCTACCGGACAGATAGAACATGTGATATTCAAGGATATCTTGAATTATTTTGATGACAAGGACGTATTTATCTTTAATGATACAAAGGTATTTCCTGCACGTTTATATGGTAATAAAGAAAAAACCGGAGCACGTATTGAAGTGTTCTTGTTGCGTGAGCTGAATGAGGAACTGCGCCTGTGGGATGTTCTGGTAGATCCGGCTCGTAAAATACGTATCGGAAACAAATTGTACTTCGGAGATGATGATTCGATGGTAGCGGAAGTTATCGATAATACAACTTCACGCGGACGTACACTGCGTTTCTTGTACGACGGACCGCATGACGAATTCAAAAAGGCTCTGTATGCACTCGGTGAACCACCGTTGCCTCCATTTATTCACCGTCCGGCAGAACCGGAAGATGAAGAACGCTTCCAGACAATATTTGCCAAGAATGAAGGAGCAGTAACCGTTCCAGCTGCTGGATTGCACTTTAGCCGTGAGCTGATGAAGCGTATGGAAATCAAAGGCATTGAATTCTCTTTCATTACAATGCATTGTGGATTGGGAGGCTTCCGCGATATTGACGTGGAAGATCTGACTAAACATAAAATGGATTCGGAACAGATGTTTGTAGAGTCTGAGGCTTGCCGTATCGTAAACGATGCAAAGGACCGTGGCAACAAGGTATGCGCTGTAGGCACAAGTGTAATGCGTGCCATTGAAACAGCTGTAGGTACCGACGGACGACTGAAAGAGTTTGAGGGATGGACCAATAAGTTTATTTTCCCGCCATATGAATTCTCGCTGGCAGACGCAATGGTCAGCAACTTCCATATGCCATTGTCTACCATGCTGATGCTGGTTTGCTCGTATGGTGGCTACGAGCTGATTATGGATGCATACAACATCGCATTGAAAGAGGGATATCGCTTCGGTACATATGGCGACGCAATGCTGATTTTGGATAAATAAACGTACAATTATGGCTAAGGTTTACTTAGGTCTGGGTACGAATATGGGCAATAAAGAAGCAAATTTACGTATTGCTGTTCAATTGATAAATGAAAGGATAGGGAAGGTGACTTCCCTATCTTCTTTTTATGAAACGGCTCCATGGGGATTTGTTTCGGAAAATAGTTTTCTGAATGCAGCTGCTTGTGTGGAAACACAACGGACGCCTGAGGAGGTACTGCATTTGACTCAGACGATTGAAAAGGAACTGGGCAGAACGCTCAAATCGAAAAATGGTGTATACTGTGATCGTATCATTGATATCGACTTGCTGATGTACGGAGAGGTCACCTTGCAGTCACCGGAACTGACTTTACCGCATCCACTGATGACTGAACGGGAATTTGTTCTGGAACCACTGGCTGAAATTGCTGGAAACGTAGTACATCCGGTATTAAAACAAACCATCGGGGAACTATATACTTTGTATAAAGCTATGTTAAAAGAAGAATAATTTGTAATTATTCCAATTTATATCTGTATTTTTGCACCCGAAAATAAAAGTGGAAAGATTTGAGTAGCTTGCAACCACGGAAAAAAATGCTAAAACACATAGTAAACCCTTCCCTGATACAATTTCTACTCTGTCCGTACACGGATAATATTTAACTAATCCTTTTAATAGTAAAGACATGGGATATTTATTCACATCCGAATCGGTGTCGGAAGGACACCCCGATAAAGTGGCGGATCAGATTTCCGACGCTGTGCTTGACAAACTGTTGGCTTATGACCCCAGTTCAAAAGTAGCTTGCGAAACGCTGGTAACTACCGGACAGGTGGTACTGGCAGGAGAAGTGAAAACGAAAGCATACATCGACCTGCAACGTGTGGCACGTGAGGTTATCAACAAGATTGGCTATACCAAAAGCGAATATATGTTCGAAGGTAATTCGTGTGGCGTATTCTCGGCTATCCACGAACAGAGTCCTGATATCAATCGTGGAGTGGAACGCGAAGACCCGATGAACCAGGGGGCCGGCGACCAGGGTATGATGTTCGGCTATGCTACCAATGAAACTGAAAACTATATGCCGTTGTCACTCGATCTGGCACATAAGTTACTGATGGTACTGGCTGAAATCCGCCGTGAAGGTAAGGTCATGACTTACTTACGTCCGGACTCTAAAAGCCAGGTAACCATAGAATATGATGACAACCGCCGCCCGGTACGTATCGATACGATTGTGGTGTCTACGCAGCATGATGAATTTATCAAACCGACTGACGACTCGAAAGAGGCTCAGTTGAAAGCAGACGAGGAAATGTTGGCAAAAATCCGCAAGGATGTTATCGAAATCTTGATGCCACGCGTTATCTCGGAAATTCATAATCCGGAAGTCCTGAAACTGTTCAACGACCAGATCAAGTATCATGTAAATCCGACCGGCAAATTCGTTATCGGTGGTCCGCACGGTGATACGGGATTGACCGGACGTAAGATTATCGTGGATACATACGGTGGTGCAGGTGCTCATGGTGGTGGTGCGTTCTCTGGCAAAGACCCCAGCAAGGTAGACCGTAGTGCTGCTTATGCGGCTCGTCACATTGCCAAGAACCTGGTAGCTGCCGGTGTTGCCGATGAGGTACTGGTTCAGGTTTCATACGCAATCGGTGTTGCACGACCAATTAACATTTATGTTAATACATACGGACGCAGCAAAGTAGCAATGAGCGACGGAGAAATCGCAAAGAAGGTGGACGAGATTTTCGACATGCGCCCACGTGCTATCGAAGAACGCCTGAAACTGCGTAACCCGATTTATAGTGAAACTGCGGCTTACGGACACATGGGACGTGAACCGAAAGTGGTTACAAAACATTTTGAATCGGCATACGAAGGTAATAAGGATGTAGAGGTAGAACTCTTCACTTGGGAGAAGCTGGATTATGTAGATAAGGTTAAAGCTGCTTTCGGAATAAAATAACAGATTGTTAAGCAGAAACATAAATGGATGAGGAATATTCCGGCAGGTGTATTCCTCATTTTTTTGTCTTTTATTCTTGAATATATACTGATGAACAATATTAAAAATGTATGTGTATATAGTGCCTCGAGCACTAAAATAGACCAGTCGTATTTTGATGCGGCTCATAGACTGGGAGAAATACTCGCCTCACAGCATATTAATCTGATTAACGGAGCAGGATGCCTGGGGCTGATGCGGGCTATCAGTGATGCGGCTTTAGAGGCCGGGGGAACGGTTACTGGAGTTATTCCACATTTCATGGTAGAGCAGGGATGGCATCACAAGGGCTTGACCCGACTGATTGAAACGGAAACCATGCATGAAAGAAAACGTATCATGGCAGATATGTCGGATGGAATCATTGCACTGCCGGGAGGATGCGGCACTCTGGAGGAACTGCTGGAAATTATCACCTGGAAGCAGTTGGGACTGTATCTGAAGCCTATTGTTATCTTAAATATCAACAACTTTTACAACCCATTGTTAGAGATGCTGGAACAGGCTATCGAACAGAATTTCATGCGCCGTGAACATGGAGCAATCTGGCATGTGGCAAATACCCCCGAAGAGGCTGTAAATTTATTATATAATACACCGATATGGAGCAAAGAAATTCGTAAATTTGCCGCGATATGAGCAACGTCTGCCAAATAGGGATAAAGTATATGGCTGAAAAAACGGACGAGCAGCATCAGCAGCTCGACCAGGCCTTGATCGCAAGCATACAGACTGAACAGAAGGCCGGTATGCAGGGACAGCCATTACCCTATCAGTTGCGTTCGGATGCTTCCGTAACGGGAATTATTCTGATTTGTTTTATCCTGTTTTCGTATTCGCTGAAAAACGGAAAGAAGTATGTACTGCAACGGATAAAGGCGCTTTTCCAATATAAAGAACGGTTCAGCTTGTTCGACGAAGCATCTGCTTCGAGCAACCGGTATGCCTTTACACTGACGCTTATTACAACTACCCTTGCAGGACTATATATTTATGAGTATACCTCCGAAACAAATCTGATGCTGATGCGGCTGGTCACGAACGAACTATTGCTGGGAATTTACATCGGAGCGGCTTTGCTTTATATCACTGTCAAGTGGGCAGCATACGAGTTTGTCAATTGGATTTTTTTTGACAAAGAAAGAAATAAATATTGGATTCAGACGTATTTTGACCTTATCAGCGGAGTCAGTTTCCTATTATTTCCGGTCGTTTTACTTATCATCTATTTCAATTTAAGCCTTCAAACGAGTAAGATATTAATCGCGTTTCTACTGCTTTTTGCTAAAATATTGTTATTTTATAAGTCCATTAGAAACTTTTTCAAACATGTTTATGGTTTTATGCATTTTATTCTGTACTTTTGTGCACTCGAAATCATCCCCTTAATACTGTTTTGGAAAGGGATAACCTATATAAACAATATTTTGGTTTTAAAAATTTAAGACATTGAAGATTAAAAAAGTTCTCGTTTCTCAGCCTAAACCTACATCAGAGAAGTCGCCTTATTTCGACATTGCTGAGAAGTACGGCGTGAAAATAGATTTTCGCCCGTTTATAAAAGTTGAGAGTTTATCGGCAAAGGAATTTAGACAACAGAAAGTTTCTATTTTGGATCATACAGCCGTTGTATTTACTTCGCGCCATGCAATTGACCACTTCTTTAGTCTTTGCGCAGAGATGCGAATCACAATACCGGAAACTATGAAATATTTCTGTACGTCGGAAACGATAGCCCTCTATATTCAGAAGTATGTGCAATACCGCAAGCGTAAAGTATTCTTCGGAGCAACCGGTAAATTTGCAGATTTGCTGCCGCTGATTGTAAAACATAACACTGAAAAATACTTTATCCCGATGTCGGATGTACACAACGATGAAATCAAAAACTTACTCGATAAAAACAAGATACAGCATACAGAAGCAATTATGTATCGTACAGTAAGTAATGACTTCACTCCGGAAGAGAAGTTCGACTATGATATGCTGATTTTCTTCAGCCCGGCGGGTATTCAGTCGCTGATAAAGAACTTCCCGAACTTTGAGCAGAAAGATATCGCTATCGGAAGTTTCGGACCGACTACAGCTCAGGCTGTAAAAGATGCTGGTTTGCGTCTGGATTTGGAAGCACCGACAGCAGCAGCTCCTTCAATGACAGCTGCACTGGATATGTTTATCCGTAAGCATAACGCATAAATCTATCATATTCAGGCACGGATTACACGAATGCACGGATATTCTTTTCGCGTATCGGAAGTATTCCGTGCCTAAATTATTTTATTATGGCAGAACAAGAAAAGCATACATTTCATAAAACAGAACGACTGAACAGTGTAATTCTCATTGAAAAGTTGTTTGCGGGCGGAAGTAAATCGCTTCCGGCTTTTCCTCTGCGTATCGTATATATGCCTGTAGAGGGAGATGAGCTTCCTGTACTATCGGTCTTGATCAGTGTTCCTAAGAAACGGTTCAAACGGGCTGTGAAACGCAACCGGGTAAAACGTCAGATACGGGAGGCTTACCGTAAATATAGGGCACTGCTTACAGAACCGCTGAAGGCGGCCAACCGTAAGGCGGCTATAGCTTTTATCTGGCTGGACAATGAACTGCATGAGTCGGCCGAGGTAGAAGAAAAAGTGAAAAAACTGCTTCAGATTACAGTGGAGCGTATGCTATGAAAAAGCTACTGACATATATATTATTGATTCCCATTTATTTTTACCGGAATTGTATTTCTCCTTTTACACCACCTTCCTGCCGATTTACTCCGACATGCTCACAGTATGCCATAGAGGCACTCAAAAAGCATGGACCGTTCAAGGGGCTGTATCTTGCCATACGGCGACTGCTGCGATGTCATCCGTGGGGAGGTTCCGGATATGATCCGGTACCGTAAGACCTAATTTTTTGTCGGAATGTTGCTCGACGTCCATACACATCGATTACCCCAAGACACAGCTACGGCATTATTGAGCTGTTCGTTAAGGGATGTTCCTGTTCCTCCAAGAGCGAAGTTTTTGTCTGTGGGGATACATCCGTGGTATATCACAAGGGAGGATTACCACCAACAAGTGGAATGGGTACATGAAATGGTAAATGACAAGCGGGTGATTGCATTGGGAGAAGCCGGACTGGACAAACGCTGTACAACACCTTTTGACTTGCAGGTAGAAGCTTTTCGAAATGTTGCCTTACTTGCTGAAGAACGCCAGCTTCCTTTGCTGATACATGCGGTAAAAGCTACCGAAGAACTATTTACTCTCAAGAAACAATTGTGCCCGCACAATGCCTGGATCATTCATGGATTCCGGGGTAAAAAAGAGTTGGCAGAAAGTTTCATCAGGCAAGGATTTTATTTGTCATTCGGTGAAAAATACCAACCGGAAGCACTACGGACAATACCGGAAGACAGGCTGCTGCTGGAAACCGACGAAAGTACTGAACTGATAGAAAACTTGTACAGAAGGGCCGCACAAGAACGTACAGCCGGTCTGGAAGCATTCACTGCAAAGGTACAGGAAACAATTAACTATCTCTTTTTTAAGAAATAAAATTGGTTATTCAGAGAAAGAGTCGTACTTTTGCTTATCAATCAATTTATTATGTTAAACTAAGAATTTCATTCGATGAATTTTGTAGAAGAATTAAGATGGCGCGGAATGGTGCACACCATGATGCCGGGCACAGAAGAATTGCTGGAAAAGGAAATGGTTACAGCCTATCTGGGTATTGACCCGACAGCTGACTCGTTACATATCGGACATCTGTGTGGTGTAATGATGTTGCGACATTTCCAGCGCTGCGGACACAAGCCGCTTGCCCTGGTAGGAGGTGCAACAGGTATGATCGGCGACCCTTCAGGTAAATCACAGGAACGTAACCTGCTGGACGAAGAAACATTGCGCCATAATCAGGAATGTATCAAGAAGCAGTTGGGCAAATTCCTCGACTTCGAATCGGATGCCCCGAACCGTGCAGAACTGGTAAACAACTACGACTGGATGAAAGACTTCTCTTTCCTTGACTTTGCCCGTACGGTAGGTAAACATATTACCGTAAACTATATGATGGCGAAGGAATCGGTTCAGAAACGCTTGAACGGAGAAGCACGCGACGGTCTTTCATTTACAGAATTTACTTATCAGTTGTTGCAAGGATATGACTTCCTGCATCTGTATGAAACAAAGAACTGTAAACTTCAGTTAGGTGGTTCCGACCAGTGGGGAAACATTACAACGGGAGCTGAACTGATTCGCCGTACCAACGGAGGTGAAGTATTTGCTCTGACATGTCCGCTGATTACAAAAGCCGACGGAGGTAAGTTCGGTAAAACAGAATCAGGAAACATCTGGCTCGACCCGCGATATACATCTCCTTATAAGTTCTATCAGTTCTGGCTGAACGTTAGCGATGATGATGCCAAACGTTATATCAAGATTTTCACTTCTTTGCCTAAAGAAGAAATCGAAGCACTGACTGCTGAACATGAACAGGCTCCGCACCTGCGTGTATTGCAGAAACGTCTGGCTAAAGAAGTTACTATCATGGTTCACTCGGAAGCAGACTATGAAGCTGCGGTAGAAGCTTCGGGAATCTTGTTTGGTAACGCTACTTCGGATGCTCTGAAAAAACTGGACGAAGATACATTGTTATCGGTATTCGAAGGTGTACCACAGTTTGAGGTCGCAAAAACTGAAATTGAAGCTGGTATCAAGGCTGTAGACCTGTTTACAGAAAAGGCTGCTGTATTTGCTTCAAAAGGAGAAATGCGTAAACTGGTTCAGGGTGGAGGTGTTTCACTTAATAAGGAAAAACTGACTGCCTTCGACCAGGTAATCACCGCTGCCGACTTACTGGATGAAAAGTATCTGTTGGTTCAGCGTGGCAAAAAGAATTATTATTTGCTGATAGCAAAATAATGATATAAATAAACAGACAAAAGAATATTACGTAATCCCTCGCCCCTATCGGGTGAGGGATTTTTTTGTCCGTACGGATAAAAAAGAAAAGTCTTAACAGAAAAGTAACTTCTTATACATCACTACGTAACAGCAAGCATCTACTTTTAGGTAGTTTTTAAAAAGGGATGCATTATGGATATTATCGCTGGGAAATATGCTATTTCGTATACACCGGAAGGCAATTATTACGCTTACCTGCTGACGCACGAACAGTGCTGTGCTTATGGAGAAAGCGAAGAAGAGGCTCTGGAAAACCTGGAAGTAATGGAAGAAGAGTTTCTGGAAGAGATAAACGAATTGTATCAAGAAGCTATGGCATAAAATCTTTTATCATGAAAAACTTATTATCGGACGACCGGATAAAAGCGTATTTTGTCTTTCTGGTCATGATTTTTATTTCTTCACTGTATCTTTTTTATTTAGGATACAAACTTTATCAATACGGACATTAAACTGACGCATTATGGAATCACGACGTTATTTTCGCACTATCGTACTTTCTGATATTCATTTAGGTACTTCTCACTCAAAGGTGGAACAGGTATGCAACCTGCTGAGTACAACCGACTGCGACCGACTGATACTGAACGGGGATATTATTGACGGATGGAGTTTGCAGAAATTCGGCTCTGGGAAATGGAAGCCTCAGCATACACGCTTTTTCAAAATCATCATGAAGATGATGGAAAATTGTGGTACGGAAGTCATTTATATAAGAGGGAACCACGATGATTTTATTGATAATCTGGCTCCGCTGAAGTTTGCCACACTGAGTATCGTGAAGGAGTATATGCTGGAAAGTAACGGCAAGCATTATTTTGTAACTCACGGAGATGTGTTCGATAAGGTCACTACGCAAATGAAATGGCTCGCTAAGCTGGGAGATATCGGATATACACTGTTACTTTGGCTGAACAGTCAGTACAACCGCTGGCGTATCAAGCAGGGAAAACCCTACTATTCGCTTTCGCAGGAGATTAAACAGAAAGTTAAATCGGCCGTTTCATACATTTCCGACTTCGAAAAAGTATTGGCTGAATTTGCCCGTAAACGGCAATGTGACGGGGTGATATGTGGGCATATCCATCACCCGGAAAACAAAATGATAGGAGGAATACATTACCTGAATTCAGGAGACTGGGTAGAAACCATGTCGGCACTGACGGAAGATGAGAACGGCAACTGGAATATTCTGTATTATACTCCTGATATGGCAAATGAAAATGAAGATATGGAAGACAACAATATGGTATTAACACTTATCCCTGCTGCATCATGAAAGTTTTATTTATTGTTCAAGGAGAGGGCAGAGGCCATCTGACTCAAGCCATCGCAATGGAAAGACTGCTTACAAATCATGGTTATCATGTAACGGAAGTACTGGTTGGAAAAAACTTGTCGAAGCGACTGCCAGGTTTCTTTACACGCAACATACAGGCACCGATTAAACAATTCTCCAGCCCTAATTTTCTACCTACACGCTCGAATAAACGTGCCAATATACCTTACAGCCTGTTATATAACTTACTGAAATTACCTGAATACGCTGAAAGCATGCGCTTCATTCATCAACGTATCAAAGAAAGTCAGGCAGATATTGTAATCAACTTCTACGAGCTGCTGACCGGATTTACATATTTTCTGTTCCGCCCGTCTGCACCGCTGGTATGTATCGGACATCAATATCTGTTTCTCCACAAAGATTTCCAGTTGCCGGCTTCCATCAACAAAACGGAACTGTTTCTCCTGAATATGTTCAGCCGACTGACGTCGTTAGGTGCATCGAAACGTCTTGCCCTGTCGTTCCGTTCCATGAATCCGGATAAAAAACGGAATATCTTTGCAGTCCCTCCTTTGTTAAGACAGGATATTTTCTATCAGGAAGTTTCTCAACATAATTACATTCATGGCTATATGGTCAACGCCGGATTTGCAGAAAATGTATATGAATGGCACAAGAAATGTCCGGAAGTACAACTCCGCTTTTTCTGGGACAGATGGGAAGAAGAGCCCGTAAAGAGAATAGACGATACATTATCGTTTTATCAACTGGACGACACACTCTTCTTACGGCAAATGGCTGGATGTAAGGCGTATGCCAGTACAGCCGGATTTGAATCTATTTGTGAAGCAATGTATTTCAGAAAACCAATCTTGATGGTACCGGCACATATCGAACAGGAATGCAACGCATACGATGCCATGCAAAACGGGGCAGGAATAATAGATAACAATTTCAATCTGGAGCGTTTGCTGGAATTCACAAAGACCTATCAGCCGAACGTTAAATTTACCTACTGGGTACAATCGGCCGAAAGTATTATTCTGAATGAACTGGAAAGTCTGGTCCCTACACATTTCGAAGAACAAATGTATATGGTAGAAGAATTTATATAGAATATCAAAAATCTCTTCTTTTGTCATACGCTTGTAACATTTATTTTTTTTCTTTACAAAAAATATGTTTCCTATGGCACAGAAGAAAAAAGAACTTCCTTATTTGGAAAGAGATATCAGTTGGATGTACTTTAACCGCCGCATTTTACAGGAAGCGGCGCGCCCACATGTTCCCTTACTGGAACGTATGACATTCCTGGGAATTTACTCAAACAATCTGGATGAATTTTTCAGAGTCCGTATGGCTACGCAGAACCGTATTGCCGAATGTTCGGACAAATCAACAGTAAAAGAGAGTGAACATGCTAAAAAGCTGATCAAGCAAATCAGCAAACAAAATACGGAATATACCAAGGTGTTTGAACAAGCTATCCATCAAACTACCGAGGATTTGAAAAAAGAAAATATATTTTTGATATCGGACAAGGAAGTTTCTCCCGAACAGTTGGAATTTATCCGCTCATACTACAAAGAGAAACTGAGTGGTTCCATTATCCCTATCTGGTTTTCTGCCATCCGGTATTTCGACTTCGAAAACGATGAGAATATCTATCTGGCTGTAAAAGTCAGCCGGCAGCAGGGTAACAAACAAATTGCCGATTACGCATTCCTTGAATTGCCAGTCAATATTTGCGGACGCTTCATCCGCCTGCCGGACAACGAAGAAAAGAGTTACCTGATTTACCTGGATGACGTCATCCGCTGTTGTCTGCCTTTGGTTTTCGAAGGATTAGGATTTACCGACTTTCAAGCATATGCCTTCAAGTTTACCCGCGACGCTGAAATGGAAATAGACAATGACCTGCGGACAGGTACATTGCAGAAAATATCGAAAGGAGTAAAGAGCCGTCGCCGCGGAGAACCGTTGCGTGTAATTTACGACTCATGCATGCCCAAGGATATGTTAAGACGGGTATTGAAGAAAATGGATCTGGATGCTCTGGATACGGTAATAGCCAGCGGACGCTACCAGAATCACAAGGATTTTATGAAATTTCCCGACTGTGGACGAAGCAACCTGAAGTATCCGCAATGGCCGTCAATCCTGAAGAAAGAACTGGACGGCGAAGACAGTCTGCTGGAAAAAATTCAGAAGAAAGACCGATTTATACACGTACCTTTCCACAATTTTGATTCGTTTATCAGAGTACTTCAAGAAGCTGCTGTAAACAAGCAGGTGCAAAGCATCAAGATCACACTTTACCGACTGGCCAAGGAATCGAAGGTTGTTAAAGCCCTAATGGCCGCAGCACGCAACGGGAAAAAGGTAACTGTGGTGATTGAATTGCTTGCCCGATTTGATGAGGCTTCCAACATCAACTGGTCCAAAAAGATGCAGGATGCCGGTGTAAACGTAATATTCGGTGTAGAGGGACTGAAGGTACATTCCAAGATTACTCACATCAAAATGAAAAAGGGACCCGACATCGCCTGTATCAGTACCGGCAATTTCCACGAAGGCAATGCACGTATGTATACAGACTGTATGCTGATGACAGCGGCTCCACGTATCGTGAAAGATGTTCATCAGGTATTCGACTTTATCGAACGCCCTTATAGTCCGGTGAAGTTCAAGGAACTGCTTGTTTCGCCCAACGAAATGAGAAACAAGTTTGTAAGCCTGATTAACAACGAAATCAAGAATAAGAAAGCAGGAAAAGAAGCCTATATCAAAATCAAGATTAACCATATAACCGATCCATTGATGGTAAACAAGTTGTATGAGGCATCTCAGGCTGGAGTAGACATCCAACTGGTGGTAAGAGGTAACTGCTCCCTTATAACTGGCATAGAAGGCATAAGCGATAATATTCATATAAATGGTATCATCGACCGGTACCTGGAACATTCACGAATCTTCATATTTGCTTCGGGAGGAGAAGAAAAAGTATTCATCGGATCGGCCGACTGGATGCCACGTAACTTGAATAACCGTATAGAAGTAATCACCCCGGTATACGATCCTGCCATCAAGGAGGAAATGAAACTCATCGTAGAATACGGATTCAAAGATACCTTGCAGGGACGTATTGTTGACGGAAGTGGTAAAAACTTGTTCAGAGAAACGGAAGGAGAAGAACCATTCCGTTCTCAAGAAGCATTATACAATCACTACTTAGCAGAAAACATATAAAATATGAACGAAAGCGAAACTCGAAAAACGAACTATGCTGCTATCGATATAGGATCGAATGCAGTACGTCTACTGATAAAGGAAATTGAGGAAAAGCAAGGCGAAACTCATTTCTCTAAGGTACTGATGCTACGTGTCCCGCTCCGGCTGGGATTCGATGTGTTCAAGATTGGAAAGATCTCGGAAAAGAAAGAAAAGAACATGATTCGCCTGATGAAGTCTTTCCGTTACCTGATGAAAATCTATGATGTAAAGCATTGCCGTGCATGCGCTACATCGGCTATGCGAGATGCAAAGAATGGACTGGAAATCATCAAGCAGATTGAAAAAAAGACAGATGTACATATCGATATAATCGACGGACAGGAAGAAGCAAAAATAATCTACAATAATCACGTAGAACACATGGAAGATCAAGAGGGAAACTACATGTACGTCGACGTGGGAGGTGGCAGTACGGAAATCAACCTGCTATCACAAGGACAGCTGGTGTGCAGCCGTTCGTATAACATTGGTACAGTACGTATTCTGAACAATGCTGTACAAGACAGTGAATGGGAACGCCTGAAAACAGATTTAGCCGAACTGGCCAAATCGTATCCGGGAACAAATATTATCGGTTCTGGAGGTAATATAAACAAGCTATACCGCCTTGTTGAAAAGAAGAACAAGAAAAAAATGACAATGCAAGTTTCTGTGCTACAGGAATTGCATGCCCGACTGAAAGCACTTTCAGTGGAAGAACGCATGGAACAGTTCGGGTTAAAGCCTGACCGTGCCGACGTAATTGTTCCAGCCGGTGACATTTTTCTCACCATCGCAGAGATTATCGGGGCTACTTACATTCATGTACCGGTAATCGGTTTGTCCGACGGAATCATTGATGAGCTTTATATCCAAAATAAAAATAACTGATCCCAGCAAAGGGCGGTTACAAATAAAAAAGTGGCACCGAAATTGAATCCGGCGCCACTTTTTTATTGCAGAAAAATTAAATTATTTGTTGTCAATCTCTTTCAGCAGTTCGTCCACCGCTGCTTTCAACTGCGTATCTTCACCCTTCACAATGGTTTCGGGAGCATTCAATACATAAACATCTGGATCGAGCTGTGTATTCTCCAGGTAGCTGCCATCGGGCAGGCGATAACCTACTACAGGAATACCGAATACCAGTGTCGGATCTTGCATTCTTACCCAGTTCACGCTGGTCATGGTTCCCGGTACAGGAGCACCTACCAGCTTGCCCAGGTTACAATGCTTGTATACCCACGGTGTACCGTGTGCATTCGAGTAGTTCGCTTCACACTGCAACATGATGGAAGGCTTGTTCCAGCGACGGCTTGGCATATCGCATGCTTCACGCCCGCGAATCACCTGTGTAAAGTATTTCTTTCCGCTGAACAATACTTCTATATCTTCGTGCAAACGGCCACCTCCGTTGAAACGGGTATCGATGACGATACCTTCGCAGTTATTGTATTTACCCAAGATATCGGAATAGATGGTACGGAAACTTTCGTCGTCCATCGATTCGATGTGTACATATCCCAGACGGCCATTCGACCATTTTGCCACATCGGCAGCACGCTGTTTTACCCAACGCTGGTACAACAAATAACTAAATGTTCCCTGGCTAATCGGACGTACCACTTCATCCCAGCGTTCCTTGGTCTGCGGATCATACAGCGATACCAGTACTTTCTTGCCTGTCTTGCCGTTCAGCAGCGCAGCATAATCTTCATCGGCCTTGATAGCTTCGCCGTCGATCTTTTCAATAATAGTTCCGACTTTGACACGGGTAGTCTTACGGTCGAACGGACCTTTCTCAACAACTTCGGCAATGCGCAAGCCGTCGCCCGTATAGTCCCAGTCATACAATACTCCTAAATCGGCAGTCGATTCCGTTTTCAAGTCCGGATAAAAGCGTCCACCAGTATGAGATACATTCAGTTCACCCAGCAGCTCACTCAGCATTTCAGCATAATCGTAGTTATTGTTGATGTGCGGCAAGAACTTACGGTAAGTATCAGTCATAGCATCCCAGTCCACTCCGTGCATGTTCACATTATAGAAACGAGCCTTTTCCTCACGGTACATATTATCGAACATGTATTCACGTTCTTCAGAAGGCAACAGTTTCATGCTGGCAGTATAAGTGATCGGCTTCAGGCTTTCCGACGAAGCATCCATTTTCTGCATGGTACCTCCGCCCAGAATAAAGAAGTTCTTACCCTCTTTATCCATTTCCATATTCGCCCATTTTGCATCCATCTTATGCAACAGCTTGGTGTCGTGTTTGCGGAGATCCATCTTCCACAAATCGTATCCATCTTCGAAAGCCGACAGGTAATACAGTTTCTCACCGTCTTTCGAGATAATGGCCGAAGCTAAGTCAGAAGAATTCGGAGTCAGACGGATGATACGGTCTTCAATACCTTCCGTTTCTACCACAATATCCTTCACCTTCTTTTCGTCCTTGGCATCCTTATCGTCCGATTTTTTGTCTTTCTTGGAAGCCTTATCATCCTTTTGGGCAGCTTTTTCCTGCTCCTTTTCCAGTTCCTTCTGCAATTCGTAATCCTCCTTGCTCAGGCGGAACTTATCGTATGCATCCTGATTGAGGAAAGCAATCATCACATCGTTCAGCGAACCCCATGAAGCATGATTACGCATACCGTAACGCTCGGTAATGAACAAGATGGCATTTCCACCCATCACCCAGCGTGGAGAGCCACTGATATAACCACTGTTCGTCAGGTTAATAATCTGTCCCTTTCCGTCGGCACTGACCAAACCTATATCCGAATACGGATCATGCTTGTTGCCGATAAACTCAAGCGTAAACCATTTGCCGTCGGGCGACCAGGAATAATCGAATCCTCCCGAACGAGTATACCAGGTAGAACCGTCCGTTACCTGACGAATCTTTTTAGTATCCAGATTAACCACCATCAGACGGTTGCGGTCTTCGATGAAAGCCACTTCCTTTCCATCGGGTGAGAACTGCGGATAATCGCGTTCCAACGTTTTAGAGGGTACTAATGGTTCCTCTTCTATCAGAGTAGCATTCGGGAAGTTCAGATCTTCCTTCCGGCTGATCTTGGCAATATACAAATCACGCTTTCCCCCTCTCTCGCTGGAATAAACCAGAGAACGGTTGTCAGCACCAAATGAAACGCCCCGTTCTGCTTCAGGAGTATGTGTAATCTGCTTGGTTGTTCCATATTCCACAGAAGTCACGAAAACTTCTCCACGTACAATAAAGGCCACCTGTTTTCCATCAGGGGAAACAACCGCTTCGGAAGCTCCCCGAGTAAAGGTATAGGAAACTGGTAATTCCTCATCATCGCGTACCAGCGAGATAGCTACTTTCTCCGGCTTACCACCGACCGACTGCGTATAAATCTCGCCATCGTAGGTATAACAGAGCGTACCGTCGGCTCCCATTGAAAGGAATCTCACCGGATTGGTTTTGAACGAAGTAACCGGCTGTATATTCTTCGGATCATCGATCGGGAAAGAATATACATTGAATGAGCCACCGTTACGTTCGCTCAAGAAGTAAACCTGCTTGCCGTCAGGACTCAACACCGGATTACGGTCTTCGCCCGGTCTGGCCGTCAAATTGGTATGTTTACCTGTTTTTACATCGTATCTCCATACATCGCGGGTAATGGACGAGGTATGATGCTTACGCCATTCGCTCTCCACTCCCTTCTGATCCTGATACAAGAAGAAATCACCCGACGGAGCGTAACTGATCATCTCGGCCGGTGTCCCTAATATCTGTTGCGTACGTCCGCCGTCTACCGGTACCTTATAAACCTCGGTCATAGCCGACTTAGGAAAAAGCGCGCTCGAAGCCGGATCCTGAATGGAAGCGGAAAAAACAACATATTTTCCATCGGGAGTAAAGGCTGAAGGAATTTCCGAAGCAGAGTGAGTAGTCAGACGCTTTGCCGCACCTCCGTCGGCAGGCATTACAAACAAATCGAAATTACCAAAGCGATCGCTGGCAAAAGCAATCTGTTTACCGTCGGGCGACCATACCGGATTCGATTCATACGATTCCTGACTGGTCAAGCGCACAGCTTCTCCCCCCGAAGTTTTCACTTTATAAATATCCCCTTTATAGCAAAAGGCTATTTCCTTACCATCGGGAGAGATTGTTACATCACGCAACCAAAGCGGAGTCACCGCAAAGGCAGAAAAAGAACTCGCTCCCAAAGCAAGAGTTACTAACAATTTCTTCATGAATTAATATTTTTGGTTTCCGCAAAGATAGCGATTAAAGCATGAAGAGAAAAAAAAGTGAAAAATAATTTGGATTATATTGACGAAAACATTTATCTTTGCAACGTTTTCTGAGGAAAACAAATAAAGTTTGGACTATGGTGTAATGGCAGCACAACAGGTTTTGGTTCTGTTTGTCCAAGTTCGAATCTTGGTAGTCCAACGGAAACTCTACAGAAAAGCCCTGAAAGATAATTCTTTCGGGGCTTTTTCTATATAAAAACTCAAAGGGTACACATTCCAATCGGAATATATACCCTTTTCCAAAATGCTTTTACAACTAAATCTCTAAAAATATATTTTCAAACGAGCCTATACTTAATCAAAATAATTCCTGAGGAAGTTTCCCATCCGCGAACTTATATTCCACACCCAACAAATGCATAACATAAGGAGCAATATCTATCTGGCGCATGGTTTGTATCTCTTTTCCTTTATCTGATACACTACATCCATATACCATGAAACAAGTGGGGTCAATCCCTGAGAAATAACCGTGAGAACCACCTTCCTTTACAAGAACATCGGCGCCCGTACGGTTTGTAGAGACACTGATTCCAGCAATCGGCTCTAATGCTAAAGCCACTTTAGGATCTCCCCCCATTGCAGTCAATTCTTTTTGAGATACGACCTTGAACAAGCTGCGCGTTTCAACAGGAAGATTCTGTATGATATTCTCAACCTTTTCAAGAGTCTTTTTATCATTAGAATCACGAAGGTATAAAAACATCACCGAACCATTTCCATGAAAACAAGCTTTCCAGTCGCCTCCAGGCTTTTCACTCAATAATCCCGCATGAGTAAGCCAGACATTTGGAGCAATTACCCGATTTATATCAGAAAAGCCATGATCGCCACATACGATAATCGTTGTACTATCCATACGATGCGTTTGCTTTAAGTTCTCCACAATTAAACCAATTGCATGGTCCGCACTCGCAACAGCCATTCGAGTACGTTCCGACTGCATACCTGTAGCATGCTGGGCATAGTCTGTCGTTATCAAATGAATCGTCATCAGATTAGGATGATATTTATTCATTATATAATTAGCCATATGTGCTGTACGGGCATCGCGGGTAATGGAACCAGCCCCAAAAGTCAAATGATCTAACCGACCAACAGCATTTTCTTCAAGCTCATCCAATATACCCGACGGAGTACAAACGGGCTTAATAAAATCCAACTGATTGGCTACACGCTTTACAGACCAATATTCCGGAATGTTATAATCAATCCAACGCGATTTAGTCGATACTGGCCAAAACAAGGAAGCTGTAGTAAAACCAGATTCTTTAGCAGCCTGCCAGATAGTTGGAACCTTTATACTATCTGCATACCAATAACTCACCACAGAATCTTTGTTGAAAACAAACGGAGCGTTATAAAAGATACGATGATGAACAGGAAGAGCTCCCGTCACAATACTGGTATGTGACGGATAAGTAGCTGTAGGAGGTACACCTTTTACTTTATCCACAAAAAGACCTTCTCGTTTCATCATCTTTAAATAAGGTGAAGGCATTTCCGGATCAGTTACCATCCCTGCATGCATTCCGTCAATCGTTATCAGTATGACATATTTCGAATTATCGGCAACTGCATCCGACAGCCATCCCAAACAGAACAGAATGACAGTAAACAATCTATAGTTCAAACTATTAATTAAAGAACGGCACAACATATTCAGATGATTTATTTTCAACAATTATCTTATTCATATTATAACGGATTGTTACCTTTTTAGTTGTTTCATCCATTGTAAAATCATCCATACCCTGGTTCAATGGAATAAACGAAGGAATAAGAGCCTCCATATACGGCTGAGCCGACGGCGTATTAGCAGCCTCAACCTCACAAACAGGTAATTTAATACCTAAATCGGCCACTCTTCTTCCCTCAGCAAAGAAGATTTCCTGACGCATTAAATATAATAACTCTAAGGTTTCATCTACTCCACTGGTTTCATTTATCATAGCTTCAGAAACAGATGTTCCAGAAATATACGGAACACTGATTAAATGAGGAGCTTGACGGTCTAAAACCAATCCGCTACGATATTCTTCACCTTCAGAAGCCGCCACTACATATTCCGAACTGTTAGGATAATGTTTGTATCCTCCATTAAATCTTCCTTCCAACTGATCATTCAAATCTGTTTGAACAGGACGAGATTTAACCAAAGTAAGCAATTGCTTCATATAGTCTTTAGCCCCGTCAATATCATTATCGGCCAAGGCCGCTTCTGCCAGAATGAGATAATCTTCTTCTGCCTTTCCTATATTTATAGGACGTTCTTCCGTACTGGTTAGCTTAAAATACTTAGGATCCAGAAAATCCAATCTCGGTAACGGCTGGAACCAGGTTCCCCATGTAGCAGTCTGAATGGAATTCAGAATATTGTTTACTCCATCAAACTGTACTTGTTTTACAAAATCGCCAGAAAAGGACAAGGCTGTCTGAGATTCATTCACAGCATTCGGTTCATCGCCCAAGCGATAATAAACACGTGCTTTCAGTGTATGGATAAAAGCTCTATCCTCATCTGTTTCTACATATTCCAAAGCCTTGTCTAAAACCTCAACAGCCGTTTTAAGTTGTACATCCCAAGTTTTGACATCACCTCCATCCTCATCAGGCAAGGCGCGAAAATATTCTCCAGCAAGTATATACGAATAAGCTTTAATATAATACAGATTAAACAAATCGCTTTTCTTTGTCTTTGCATCAACAGGAGCCACTACATTGATTCCATAATCGGCAGACTCACGCATGGTACCTATATATCGCTGAAGATTGGTAACATCAAGGTCTGTATACAGAATTTTCGGTATATCGAACACCTTACTACTTTGAGAATAATTATTAAAATAATTGTCCGACATAATCTCCATCAGCTCACAATAAGAACCTATCGATTCAGCAAAAGAACTATTCGTTCCATTTACCCAAGCCTGCATCGCATTTGCCGAATTTAAAAACGTATTTTCATCGACATTCGGATTGATAATATCATCAGGCTGCAATAACTCACAAGAATTAAGTGTAAAACACGTTGCAACTGACAGAAATATATAATTGATTGCTTTCATATACCTTTTATTATTTAGAAATTAACTTTAACTGATCCTATATATTGACGAGGAGTAGAATAGGAAGAATAGTTCAATCCTCCGGTAGCTACAGCTCCTTGAGAATGAGCGCCCGACAACAATGCTTCAGGATCGACAGAAGCAGCCGTAAAAGAGAATGGATTATATACATTGAAACCGAAACAGATTTCCTTCAGATACCTCTTCGGCTTAACCGTATAATAAGCCCCGATGTTTCTAATCTTTAAATAATCAGCTTTTTCAACGAAGAAGTTTGTAAAATTCAACCAAGCCGCACCTTGTGTTGTTCCTTCAAGTGCTTTATCCGGTATGCTGGGATCCTTTAAACCTTTTGCAAAACGGAACTGACGGTCGAAAGAATGTACGTACGACCCAGCCTGATAATCACCGCTTACAAAGAATGAAAGATTTTTATAATCGACATTCAATGAGAAGTTTCCATACAGAGTAGGTATCGTTGTTCCTAAATCTTGCAACTCCAGAACTTCTTTCAGTGAACCGTCTTCATTCAAAACCGCCTTCGAACCACGAATAAAACCGACAGGCTTTCCTTCTTCCACTACGGTCTGTACCGTACGTGAAGAGAATCCACCGATTGCAAAAGGAACTGTTCCACCCGTACTCAAAACAACATTGTGATTTGTATTAGCCGACGCATTCAGACGCACATTCCAATCTTTCGTATTGACCAGTTGCATACCTACCGTCAGCTCAATACCTTTATTTTCAATTTCACCCACATTTGCCAGATAACTTGCAGACTGTCCGGAAGAAGGCAGCGAAGGAACACTAAAGAGCGCATCTTTGGTACGAGCATAATAATAAGTTAACCCGACATTCAAAAAATGGTTAAACAATACAGTATTAAAGCCGACTTCATACGAATGTTTCTTTTCCGGTCCCAAATCCGGATTACCATACTTACCGAACGAAGCAGCCTGCTGACCTAAGAACGAATTCACAGCGATTGTTTTCTGATACTCGAAAGCAGGTGGATAACTACCTGCAATACCATAATTGGCAAATAGTCTGAAGGAATTCAGCATACCACTGTTTACAATGGATTTCATAAACGCTTCGTCCGACAACTGATAAGACAATCCAATTTTAGGATAATATTGCCAACCCACATTATCACCAAATGCAGTGTTATAGTCTGCACGCAAACCTAAGTCCAAATAATATTTATCTTTTATACCAATGTTCTCTTGTACAAATACACCATAATTATATAGATAGCTCAACCATTCATCGGCACTCTGTGTACCAGCTCCAGTCATAATCAGCGCACCATCTCTGACATTCGTTCCATTATACACAGACTGATGGTCATAAGTGCTGAAATACTGAAAACCAGCAGTTGTAACCAGACTCAGAATATCACGGAAATGATAATTATATTGTCCGTTCAATTCAATGGTAAGCCCTAAATAGTTACGGTCGAAGTTATTGATACTACCCGCATCCGAAGTTCCTTCCGGCTTTTGCTGAGTATGAATCAAATACTCGTTTGTCGTAATATTCTTATTCGTATTCAAACGATAGTCCAATCCAAAAGTCCCTTTAAAAGTAAGATTCTGAAGAGGTTTAAATGAAAGTGACTGAGATGTCTGAAAACGACGTACAGATTCTTTATTATTCTGCAAAGCTTCAGCTTTATCGACGAAAGCCTTCATCTGGGCAAATTCATAATCACTTGCAGCATCAATATCCGGATTGTAGCCAACGGAATTCCCATTTTCATCTACATAATCAAAATTAGCAGCAGCAGAACCTTCCGTAAACCACAATCCCGTATATCCTCCCTGATTACCATTACGGCTACGGCGGAAGTCTTCCACTACCATACCAAATGAGTTCTGATATTCTAATGCTTTATTAATTTTCAGACGAGAACCGAAACGCAAATCGTACTTCTTATCTTCATTCCCGTTATGTATCAAAGTTCCGGTACTATTACTCATACTCGCTCCTAAACTATAACCATATTTTTCATTTCCGCCATCGAAAGCTACACGATATTTCTGTGAGAAACCAGTCTGATGCAACAATTCTTTCGTACGCTTAAAATGATAAAACTGAGAAGATGCGACATCTGCTCCCAACTCAGCCTCTACAGAAGCATTAAAACGTCCTTCACCTCCTTTTTTAGTGAATATCTGAATCACTCCATTTGCAGCATCCGAACCGTATAATGTAGTAGCAGCACCTCCGGTCACATATTCTATACGTTCTATATTTTCCATCGGAATATCCCCAATAGAACCTGTAGCAGCAGCATTTCCACTCAAAGAGTTATTCAATGTTGCTCCCGTATTCATGTTATCCACACGTACTCCATCAACATAAATAACAGGAGTAGAATTTGAAAAAGCAGAAGAAAGACCACGAGCCTTAATCAAAGACGTCGTACCCGGCTGTCCATTTGACAAGTTTATCTGCACATTCGGAAGTGCATTTTGTAGCATCTGATCAATACGCCCTTGTGGCATTTTCACCAAATCTTTTTCACTTACCGTCGAAACATTCGATGACAAACGTCTCTTTTTGATTTCAGCACCTTGTCCGGTCACCACCACTTCATCCAATTTGAAATTGTCTTCATTCATTTCAACAACCACCCCTTGCTTATCTTCCGATAAACTGATTCCCTTTGTCACATACCCTACATAAGTCAGCTCCAATGTTGCTTTCGTTGCATCAACATCCAGAGAAAAATTACCATCTACGTCTGTAATAGTCCCAATACTGGGATTACCTTTTAATGCTACAGACACTCCAATCAAAGCCTCCTTCGTACTTTGGTCTATTACTTTTCCTTTTAATAAATTTGCAGATGCCGAAAAAGGCAATAAGCACATGATTCCTGTTAAAGCTAAATACCTCATAAACAAATCCCATTAAAAACTGGTGCAAAAGTATCCGACCCTAATTACAAGCAAACGACAGAACCATGACGTTATGGTTCTAAAAACATTTCAAAAGCTGTAAACTTTATTAAAAAGATATTGCATCTATTTCATCCTTGAACCCTCGAAAAAAGATTTTTCCATTTTCTTATACCAAGTATTCACGCTTTTGAAGTATCTTTGCTGTCCCTAAACATAATCTTAAAAAGAAAGGAATAACCGTGGCTAAGGACAATGACGTGGTATTAACCCCCATGATGAAGCAGTATTTCGACTTAAAGGCGAAACATCCCGATGCAATCATGCTCTTCAGGTGTGGCGACTTTTATGAAACGTATTCGGAAGATGCCGTAACAGCTTCCGAAATTCTGGGAATCACGCTGACCAAACGTGCCAACGGACAGGGTAAGACGGTGGAGATGGCGGGATTTCCGCACCACGCACTCGATACGTACCTGCCGAAACTGATTCGGGCAGGACGACGTGTGGCTATCTGCGACCAACTGGAAGACCCGAAAACCACAAAGAAGCTGGTAAAAAGAGGCATCACCGAACTGGTTACGCCGGGTGTTGCCATCAGCGATAATGTATTATCTTATAAGGAGAACAACTTCCTGGCTGCCGTACATTTCGGCAAGACAGCTTGCGGCGTCGCTTTCCTGGATATTTCGACGGGAGAATTTCTTACCGCCGAAGGGCCTTTCGACTATATCGACAAGTTACTGAATAATTTTGCCCCGAAAGAAGTCTTATTCGAACGGGGAAAGAAACCGATGTTCGAAGGTAATTTCGGCAACAAGTTCTTTACCTTCGAGCTGGACGACTGGGTGTTTACCGAAGCGTCTGCCCGCGAAAAGCTGCTGAAACATTTCGAAACCAAGAACCTGAAAGGTTTCGGAGTGGAACATCTGAAGAATGGTATCATTGCTTCCGGAGCCATTCTGCAATATCTGGATATGACGCAGCATTACCAGATCGGGCACATCACTTCGCTGGCACGCATCGAAGAGGATAAATATGTACGCCTCGACAAGTTCACGATACGCAGCCTGGAACTGATAGGCAGCATGAATGAAGGCGGAACCAGCCTGCTCGATGTCATCGACCATACCATCAGCCCGATGGGAGCCCGTCTGCTGAAGCGGTGGATTGTCTTCCCGCTGAAAGACGTGAAGCCCATCAACGAACGACTGGACGTAGTGGAATATTTCTTCCGCGAACCGGATTTCAAGGATTTTATCGAAGAGAAATTGCATCTGATAGGCGATTTGGAACGTATTGTTTCGAAAGCTGCCGTAGGACGTATCTCTCCGCGTGAAGTCGTTCAGTTGAAAGTAGCCCTTCAAGCAATAGAGCCTATCAAGAATGCTTGTCTGAATGCCGACAACGAAAGCCTGCGGAAGATAGGAGAGCAGTTGAATCTCTGTGCTTCCATCCGCGACAAGATTGCCAAGGAAATAAACAACGATCCCCCGCTGCTGGTCAACAAGGGAGGAGTGATTGCCGACGGAGTCAATCAGGAGCTGGACGAACTGCGCCACATTGCTTACTCGGGCAAGGATTACCTGCTGCAAGTACAGCAGCGCGAAAGTGAGCTGACGGGCATCCCCAGCCTGAAAATAGCCTACAACAACGTGTTCGGCTATTACATCGAGGTAAGAAATACACATAAAGACAAGGTTCCAGCCGACTGGATACGCAAGCAGACACTGGTCAACGCGGAACGATACATCACGCAGGAACTGAAGGAGTACGAAGAGAAGATTCTGGGAGCGGAAGACAAGATTCTGATTCTGGAAACCCAACTGTACAACGAACTGGTAGCAGAACTTGCCGAGTTTATCCCTGCCATCCAGATCAATGCGACACAAATAGCCCGTCTGGACTGCCTGCTGTCGTTTGCCAACGCAGCCCGGGCCAACAAATATATCCGTCCGGTGGTTGCCGACGACGATATTCTCGACATCAAGCAAGGACGTCACCCGGTCATCGAGAAACAGCTTCCGGCAGGAGAAAAATACATTGCCAACGATGTGTACCTCGACACGGAAACGCAGCAGATCATTATCATCACCGGACCGAACATGGCAGGTAAGTCTGCCTTGCTCCGACAGACAGCACTGATCACCCTCATGGCGCAGATAGGCTGTTTCGTACCTGCCGAAAGTGCGCACATCGGACTGGTGGATAAGATTTTTACCCGTGTGGGAGCCAGCGACAATATCTCGGTGGGCGAATCAACCTTCATGGTGGAAATGAACGAGGCGGCAGATATTCTGAACAACCTTTCGCCCCGCAGCCTGGTATTGTTCGACGAGCTGGGACGTGGTACCTCTACTTACGATGGTATTTCCATCGCCTGGGCCATCGTGGAACATATACACGAGCACAAGCGAGCCCGTGCCCGTACGCTCTTCGCCACACACTATCACGAACTGAACGATATGGAAGAAAGCTTCCCGCGTATCAAGAATTACAACGTTTCGGTGAAGGAAGTCGACAACAAGGTCATCTTCCTGCGCAAGCTGGAACGGGGAGGAAGTGAACACTCGTTCGGTATTCACGTGGCAAAGATGGCAGGTATGCCCAAGACCATCGTAAAGCGTGCCGACGAGATTCTGCATCAGTTGGAAAAGGAAAACCGTCAGGAAGGCATCTCTTCACACCATAAGGTAGAGCCTAAGACCGTGCATCAGGACGGAGTACAGCTGAGTTTCTTCCAGCTCGACGACCCTGTGCTGTGCCAGATACGTGACGAAATACTGAATCTGGACGTGAATAACCTGACTCCGCTGGAGGCGCTGAACAAGCTGAACGAAATAAAGAAGATAGTAAGGGGGAAATAATACCCTCTACCTGCATATTATGATTCCCTGTGCTGCCGGAAAATGATACTCCGGCAACACAAGGAATACTTATTTGTCACACCTTAACTTAAAAAGTAAATCCGGCTCATTGCCTGTTTCTTTCTCCCTGCAATTTCCATTTCTTTATCTGGAATACAACAAACAGCAATAAAGTCAATACGCACTGCACACACAAAACAGCAGACATCCACCCTAAACTATACCCAAGTTGCATTGACAGCGCTACAGCCAAAGTCGGAACAAGCGGCAATAATATCCAATACACTACCATACAAAATCGAAGCATCTGTCTTAAACCGCGATTCATACCGCACAACGCCGGAAAATAACGTTCAATCGAATCGATGAAAAACAGTTTCTCCCATGTGTACGTCTTTCTCTTTATGAGAAAAATAAGATGTATCAGCAATACCAGTTCGACAACCCAATAAAAGAATTCAAATTCAGGATAGTAGTCGCCAATGAAAGAAGTGACATAAACTACATCCACCAACAGCAAAAGAAGTAAAACTATAGACCACATAAATGTATAAAACATAAATTATTAACATATAACCAGAAGAATATACTTGGTGAGCTCTTAGGATTCATGTTAAGATTCGCATTTACATTTCTTACTGATTATTTCCACCAAAGTATATTCATCATAACCCAAAGCATCAGGACAATTCTTACAGTCAGGAGAAATATGTCTAACAAAAACCTTAATCATATATTCAAAACCTTCCTCGTATTGTTCATCGAAACCTTCTATATTAGAGATATGAAAGCGATTCCCTTTAGAATCTGTCACAACATATCCGTAGTCTTGTGCCCCTCCAAAAGGAAGCGGATAAAATAACTCCTTATAGGCTTCTACATTTAAAACCTCAATCTTTATCGAATTTTCTTTACTACAAGAAAAGAGTAAGCTTAGAAACAATAAGGCCACTACTAATCTATTTATAATAAATCTAATTTTCATATGCAAAAGAAGTAAAGCTATAAACCACATAAATGTATCTTATTTGTTAATTATCAATTGGACTTACCCTTTCCATAGATCAAAAATCCAATATAACCTTGTACCAGTCCGATTGAAACTGCCGATATTATTACATTCCAATCTCTACTTAAATTCAAAAAAGACAGGCCTATAGATACAACTACATAAAGAATAATACCGCATAAAACAAAAATCAGAAACTTTTTCATCGGAAGGTAATTTAGAATTGGGGTAGAATTTATTAATAATAACCTTATATGCAGTTCCTTTCAAAACATCCTAAAGAATCAACTGGATCTTTTCAGCCGAACAACCTTGTGCTGCCGGAAAATGATACTTCGGCAACACTGGGAATGCTTATTGCTTAAAACGGAACCCGTATGCCCGCCATCAGTCCGATGGTCCTGAAACTCAATTTATACGGATCGTGCATCTCCTCTTCGGTGGTTGCACCTTGCGATTCCACCTTGCTCTTCTTGATATTAGTAGTTCCAAAGCAACCGATATTGGCAAACACATCCAAATGAGACAACACACGGTAAGAAACACCGCAATTTATATTTACTCCCCAGGAGTGTGCAGTCACCTTATATTCCGTTTCGTCCTGCCAACCTTTATTGGTATACCACAGATAACCGCCTCCGTAACTGACAGACAAGATGCAGCGGTCGGATATATCACAACTAAATTTCATCTGGGGACCCACGTAATTAACCTGAATATCTTCGGATACCAGTGCAGGACCTACCGAATAATTGCCAGAAGTAGAGAAGCTGGTGCACAAGGCTCCTATACCAAATCTTTTGGAAAACTTGTAAAAGGCATCCACACTGCCCTGAATGCCTCCATCATAATTGCCCCGATAATGCAATCCGTACGGAGATAGATTCGAATTGAGCAACCAGCCATAACCTATTCCTGCGGAAACTTCTACCTTTTCAGCATGGGATGATTTAACTTGGGCATGCAAGGAACATGCAAGAAAAGTAAACAGAACTACTAGATAAACGTTTTTCATATGCGTAATGATTTAATTTATTCAACATATCGTAACAATATAAAATCAATCAAAGACACCCAAAATATCACCTTGAAGAAAAGGGAAATTTTAAGGTTATAACAAAATTAACCTTTCAAAAACATTTTCTATCGGACAAAAGGGGGACATTTTTCTGGAGTAAAAAACGTATAACAATCTAATATACAACATTATGCATATTACACCTTACTTTTTTAAGGGGACATCACGTGCCAGAAGAAGAAAACAATACACAAAAAGGCAGGAATCAATACGAACACAGGAAATCTTCCAGACTTATTTCCGCATCCCGAAGGTGAAGCTTGTCCGTCTTGATTCGGTATTTACGTTTCTTTAGCGCATCGTCGCTGATACCGAGCAAATAGCAGATATCTCTGTTTTTTATATGCATTCGGAGCAGGCAGCATATAGAAATCTCTATTTCCTTTAAACCGGGAAATTCACTTTGCAGACGACTCACATAGTTGTTATGACAGGAGTTAAGCAATGATATCAGATGATCCAAATCGGCCCCTGAGAGTTTATACGAGGAAGACAAACGGTCCTTATCCAGCAGAGAAAGCTGGACAAAGGTATCGATATGCTTTACCAACGGGTCAGAAAGAAATACACTTTCCCTCCACTTACGTTCCTTACTCGCTAATTCCTGACGGGTCCGTAACAATTCAGAATCCTTTGCCTGCAAACTCTGAATATTGGCCTCCATCAACTGGTGCTGACGACGGAGAAACGATTCTTTTCTTCGCTTGAAACGAAGATAGACAGCATAGAGGAAAGGAACAAGAAGAAGCAGGATGATGATACACACAAGCGTCACGATATCCTTCTGCTGCGACTCTGTTTTCAGCCGCATGTTCTCATTCCGTACCAGCGAATAGTCGTATTTCTTCTGCCACTGCATCGCCCTCTCGTTTTCCCGGCGGTGAGTCAGCGAATCGACATACAAGGAGTACTGCTCATGATATGCCAGAGCCTGACGGAAGTCGCCTTCCTGACGGCACAGCCGTGAACTCATCAGGTTGTATTCCAGCATCGCATCCAGGTCATCCTCTTGCCGGATACGTTCAATATAATAACGGGCAGAATCCAGTTGCTGAAGACCAGCGAAAGAACGGCCCTTCATCAGGTCCGCCCTTCTGCGTGGAGCACTTCCTTCCTCCCACGTTTCCTTGTTTAAGTGATACAAGGCCTCCCGATACTTCCCGTTCAAATAATAACATATCGCCAACCGGTGATGTAGTGCTGATAGTTTATATAGATTCCGATCATACCGGTTCTCCAGTTCCAAGCCTTCCGATAGACAGTGGTATGCCGAATCATATTTCTCCAGAAGAATGTAGCTCCATCCCATCTCCATTAAAGAATATACCCACCTTGCAGTATCGCCAAGAAGTTTTTCGTAAAAATTAGCCCTATATAATTTACTGAGTCCCTCACTATAAGGCTTTTCCTCCTGAAGTAGACAGCCCCAGTGATAATAAAGCAGGCTGAGATACTTGTAGTCACGGCATCCCTCGGCAGACAGATCGGCCCGATGAAAACAGTCGAGGGAACGGCGGCGGTCACCCAGGTCACGGTAAACCTGTGCCAGATAAAAATAGCTCTGAGACTTACGTAAGGAATCGCTGCCGGAAGCATAATAATCGGCTGCTATGCGGATTAGTGAATCATCTGTAACAGGAAGGTAATTCTTATAGTAAGCCTGAGTAAGAAGAAGGGCATAGTATGCACGGTTCCTGCCATGAAGACGGTCGGGAGAAGAAATTTTACGCAACAACGACAATGCGCTGTCGGGATGTGCGCCCATCACACGTTCTACAGCCTGAAGCTCACGGTAAATACGCCGATGCGCGTACTGCCAGCCGGAGAAGCCGCCAAAAACCAGCAGCAAAAGAACAATTATGATGATAACCCGACTTGACTTCATAATACTAAGCGATGTTTATTCTTCCCTACAAATATAAGAAGAATCCGCTTATTATACGATGGCAAAACGGGAAATGGTATAAAAATAACAATTCTCTCCATCCATCATTGGGAAAGCATGTCTTCATACCATAAAGGAGAACTCAACACCGTACAGCCAGGCAGAATGCAGCTGAGTTTTTTCAGCCGGACAACCCTGTGCTGCCGGAAAACGATACTCCGACAACACAGGGAATGCTTATTTGCTACACTTGAACTTAAAACGGAACTCGTATGCCCGCCATCAGTCCGATGCTCTTGAAACTCAGCTTATACGGATCGTGCATCTCCTCTTCGGTGGTTGCACCTTGCGATTCCACCTTGCTCTTCTTGATATCAGTCGTTCCAAAGCAACCGATATTGGCAAACACATCCAAATGAGACAACACACGGTAAGAAACACCGCAATTTATATTTACTCCCCAAGAGTGTGCCGTCACCTTATATTCCGTTTCGTCCTGCCAACCTTTATTGGTATACCACAGATAACCGCCTCCGTAACTGACAGACAAGATACAGCGGTCGGATATATCACAACTAAATTTCATCTGGGGACCCACGTAGTTAACCTGAATATCTTCGGATACCAGTGCAGGACCTACCGAATAATTGCCAGAAGTAGAGAAGTTGGTGTACAAGGCTCCTATACCAAACCTTTTGGAAAACTTGTAAAAGGCATCCACACTGCCCTGAATGCCTCCATCATAATTACCCCGATAATGCAATCCGTACGGAGATAGATTCGAATTGAGCAACCAGCCATAACCTATTCCTGCGGAAACTTCTACCTTTTCAGCGTGGGATGATTCAACTTGGGCATGCAAGGAGCATGCAAGAAAAGTAAACAGAACTACTAGATAAACGTTTTTCATATACATAATGATTTATTCAACACACCAGAACAATAATCACACTAATAAAGACATTTCCCCAAATTATCAGATGTGACAATCCAACAAAACTAAGCCCCCCTTAGTAAACACGCTTCAAGTCAAGCTGCTTGAAGTTTTTATCATCCGAAATGTCAGTTCTTATCTGTAATTGGTCCTGAGAAAAATACAATATCCACCAGTTTTTAGTTAAAGAGTAGTCACTACCAGGAGCACGCTCTTCATCGTAAATGCTCATAATTTTTGACTCATAACTGTACTGAAAAGCAGAGATATGACCATTTATGGTATATGTGCCATCTCCTTTATCATAAAAGACTATCTTAATTCCGGACGATCTTTCTACTTCTCCGTCAGACATTTCTGTCAATGTCCCTTCCCAGTATGTTTGTTCAATATGTCCGTCGAATACCTCCCAAGTAGGAACTGCATCAGTTTCATCGTTACATGACGACAAGGTGAACAACAGGAACATACATAACAGACTGCTTAAAAAATGAATTGTTTGGGTTCGCATAATACTCTCTAAATTTTTAATGGTTAACTGAATATACATCAAATCTTCGATTTTTGTATTACAAATGTAGAACAAAATCAAGCATCATACAAGGAAAAGAGGGTGACAAGAGGTAGACATTAATAAAGAATCAATGTATTGATAATCAAAACAATAAAATAATTTTTCAAAGAAAAAGGTAGACACAATGAAAAGAACGAGTGAACATGCCGCTTTTTAAGGTATATTTTAAGCAGTTTTCAAGCAATTCACTGATAAAACAATCAAATTATTTATATTTGTAATAGTCTTACAAACATTCAGTATGAAAAATAAAACACTCATCATCATTGTCATCATAACAGCAACCGCAGCCGCCCTTTCACTCGGCATTTACCAGAAAAGGACACACCAAATAAATGCTTCACTGCTGCAGATTGAGCAACTGATGCATGAAAGACCCGACAGTGCCTGGAAGATACTACAACACATGCCACCCATTTCGCAGGTACGTAAAGAGGAACAGGCACTCCATGCACTGCTATTCACACAGGCACAATATAAAAACTACATTCCGGTGAAAAGCGATTCACTGCTCCAGATAGCGGAAGCATACTACCGGACAAGCAGCGACTCCCTGCACAAGGCATGGACACTTTTCTATCTGGCACAGTATTACAGGGATTCGGATGAAAAGGAAAAAGCACTCTCGTATTTTCAGCAGGCGAATATAGCAAGCCGGAATATAGAAAACAATCAATTCAAGTTCCTGCTCAATTTGCACTGGGCTAATTTACTAAGCGATGAAGATGCTGAGAATAAAGGAATCGAAAAATATCAAACGGCAAATAAATATGCTATTTTACTGAAAGATACTTTAAAACAAATTGATTTATTCGAAAGATGGGGATGGTGCTATCTATTAAATGGGAAATATAACCAAGCTGATAGCCTTTTTAAAGAAGCTATGTCACTCTCTATGAAAACAGAAATAAAATTTTTAGAAAAAAATCTGTTAGCTCAATTAGCCACTACTGCCTATTTAAAAAAGGAATATTTTCTTGCTCTAAACTTAATAAACCGTAGCATTTCACTTGAGAAAGATTCTACTGAATTGTATCCTTTATGGGCAAATAAAGCGAATATCTTTTTAAGCATGAACCAATATGATTCAGTACGTACCTATTTACAAAAAGACATTAGAAATTCTACACTTTATCAAAAAGCAGGAAAACAAAAAATATGGTATCAGTACGAAGAAAAAATGAATAACCTTCCCAAAGCGCTGGAATACAGCAAGCGGTATGCCGAACTGCTGGATACCATTTATCAAAAAGAACTATCCTCTAAAATAATAGAACTCCAACACAAATACGACTATTCCTTGATCCAGAGTGAAAACAAGCTGCTGAAAATCAAACGGCAAAGACTGTATATATCACTGACAGCCATCTGCATGGCGGTATTGACCGTAGCTGTCATATTCTTCTATAAACGCAGGGAAGAGAAACGCAAACTGGCAGAACAGATGCGATCAAAAGACGACCTGATGAAGGAAATGAGGCTGCAACTGCAAGAAAAGACCATCGACCTGCATGCTGCACAGGAAAAAATCATCGAAAAGGAAACAGCTCTGGACAAAGAACTTTCACAAAGGGAAAAGATGAGAAGCGAATACTCTTCAAAGGAGGCTGCCATGAGAAAGGAAATCCTGCGCCACAGCGAAATCATCAGAAAAATGGAACAGCTCAATAAAATGAGCCAGCAGGATAAAATACAAAGCCGGTCGGTAGTGCTCTCCGACGAGGAACAGGACAATCTGGCGGAAGTTATAAACATCTGCTACAACAACTTTACCGACCGGCTTTGGAAAAAGTTCCCGACACTGACAAAGGCGGACATCTCGCTTTGCTGCCTTATCAAAATCGGTATCTCAAACAGCAACATGCTTTACCTGCTCGACACCAGCAAGGTCGCCTTGAAGAAACGGAAAAACCGCCTCAAACACGACAAGATGGGTATGGACGAAAACGATTCCCTGGATGAGTTTATCATGGAATTCTGACAAGCATTATGCTCACTCTTTCACCCATACATGTTCTATCTCTACGACATACATTTTATGGAATCCGCCATGTCCTTCACCGTACCAGCGGCTTACCAGTGAGGCATCGATAAACTGCTCGGGCTTTATCATATCGGCATACAGTTTTCTGCATTCCAGGATCATACGTGCCTGCTCGTAGGCAATGTTTCCTTCGGGAGTGGCAAAAGGTTTCAGTCCGGTAGCCGCTACCTTATCAATGTCGCGCCCAGATTTGGAACCACAGATTTTATGTATATCTTTATGCTCTTCGCCCAGGAAAGACAGGGTAAGCGTTTCTCCCTCTTCAATAAACTGGTAGGTATAACGCTCGGGACGGATGAAAATAAAGGCTACGGGCTTTGCCCACAAAACACCGGTTCCGCCCCAGCTTGCCGTCATCATGTTAAACTTTTCCTGTGTTCCGGCCGTTACCAGCATCCATTCCTTACTGATAGCGTCGAACATGTTATCTTTCAGTTCCGATACATTTATTTCTTTCATACATGCATATATTTAATGGTTCATCAAGGCAAAACTACTAAAATTATCGGTACCCTGAGAAAAACGCTTTCAGAAGTCACTGAAAATTTGTACAAACGTTTATATTTTTTGTACAAAAAATAAAAAAACGTCAGCACGAATCAGACAGGCTCTCTGCATCTTCCTGCCCGAACTTCCTCTTTTCCCTGTTTCTTTTTTTTGATATTTCATGAAACTCCTGAACGAAAGGAGTATACAAAAACCATTTCTTAAATAGCAAAACTGTATTAAAATTCAGAAAAAATAAACTATCTTTACCACCGATTGGTTCCGGAAGGTTGGTTCGACCCGACGGATTAAAAGGGAATCGGGTGAAAGTCCCGAACAGTCCCGCTGCTGTGAAGCTCATCAAGCACGTTGACAATTACTCATTGCCACTGGATAAAACCGGGAAGGTGTCAAAGCGTGTGAGTCAGTCAGAAGACCTGCCATCGTTTTTATTAATTAACCGAACTCGTGGGATAGGACGGTTGAACGTTTTACATAATGCTTAATAGACTTCACTATGCGGTAATGTTTACCCTGCTGGTGTGGGGTATAAACATTTGTGTACCGGTACATGCACAAAACAAGTTGGACAGCCTTCAACATCTGAACGAGGTTGTTGTGACGGCGCGTGCCGTACAGAAAGAGATTTTTCCGGTACAGGAATTATCGGGCAAGCAGCTCCATCAGCTCAGCTCGCACAACGTGGCCGATGCCTTGCGCTATTTTTCCGGCATACAGATCAAGGACTACGGAGGAGTAGGGGGACTGAAAACGGTGAATATCCGGAGTATGGGAACCAACCATGTAGGTGTGTTCTACGACGGCATCGAGCTGGGAAACGCACAAAACGGTACGGTCGATCTGGGAAGATTCTCGCTCGACAACATAGAGTCTGTCACGCTGTACAACGGACAGAAGAGTGCCATTTTCCAGCCGGCAAAGGATTTCGGCTCGTCGGGCTCCATCTATTTGCAGACACGGACGCCTCAGTTCGAGGAAGGAAAGAAGTATAACGTAAGGGCTTCGTTCAAGACGGGTTCGTTTGGTGTGGCAAATCCTTCCGTTTTGTGGGAGCAAAAGCTCGGACAACGAATCAGCAGTTCGTTCAGTGCCGAGTATCTTCACTCGTCGGGAAAATACAAGTTTACTTACCGCATGCAGGAGGGATATGATACGACGGCGGTGCGGCAGAACGGCGACCTGAATGCCTTGCGTGTGGAAGGAGGGCTGTTCGGACAGCTCAAGCAGGGATACTGGAAGGCGAAGGCTTACCTGTACAACTCGGAACGTGGATATCCGGGGGCAATCGTCCGCAACAAGTTCTCGCACGAGGATCGCCAGTGGGATACGAACTTCTTTACTCAGGGTACATTCAAGAAGGACTTTACACAGTGGTACAGCCTGCTTGCCAATGCGAAATATGCATACGACTACCTGCATTACCTGGCCGATCCTAACAAAGACGAGTCGCTGATGTATGTCAACAACCATTATTACCAGCAGGAAGTATACACATCGGTAGCCAACCGATTTAATCTGTTTTCGTGGTGGGAGGCAAGCTTTTCGGCAGATTATCAGTTTAACCTGCTGAATGCCGACTTGCGCGACTTTGTTTATCCGCGCCGGCATACGCTGCTGGCATCCATCGCTACGGCCATGCGCTTCAAGCAGGTGGAACTTCAGGCAAGTCTGCTCGAAACGTTTGTACACGATACGAGCTCGGGCACGCCTGCTCCCGACAAGCAGAAGCTTACTCCTTCGTTTTTCGTGTCGTGGAGGCCTTTTCCGCAAAGTGGCCTTAACCTGAGAGGTTTCTATAAACGGATCTTCCGGATGCCTACGCTGAACGACCTGTATTATACGTTTGTAGGGAATATCAACCTGGAACCTGAGTTCACTACGCAGTACGACTTAGGATTTACGTACAACCGTACCTTCAACAATACGTGGCTGCGCTCGCTGGAAGTACAAACGGATGTGTACTACAACGAGGTGGAGAATAAAATCGTGGCCACTCCTACGTCGAATTTCTTCCGCTGGACGATGGTCAATCTGGGAAATGTGGAAATCAGAGGGGTGGACGTGGCGCTTCAGACCGGCTGGAAGATCGGACGTGACCTGACGGTAATCAACCGAATCAATTATACGTACCAGCGGGCACAGGACTTTACCGACCCCAAAAGTGAGTTTTACGGAGGACAGATTCCGTACATCCCCTGGCACAGCGGTTCGGCCGTGGTGAACCTGCAATGGCGCTCATGGGAGGCTAATTACAGCTTTATCTATACCGGAGAACGTTATTCTTCGCAGGCCAATATCCCTTATAATTACCAGTTGCCGTGGTATACCAGCGACTTTTCGGTTTCCAAAGGACTAAAAGTGTGGAAGGGGGACCTGAAGCTGACGCTGGAAGTAAACAATTTATTGAACCAGCAGTACGAGGTGGTAGCCTGCTATCCGATGCCCGGTACCAACTTCAAGCTGATTGCCCAATATAACTTTTAATCATTCGGACCATGAACAGATATTATTTTTACCTGACAGCCTGCCTGATTTTGTGCTTCCTGAGCGGATGCCGTCAGGAACTTCCGATGATTCGTTCGGAAGTGGAATATGTCACCCTGCCTTCGGACCCGCAGTCTGTCGAGGGATTCTTTCTCGTCAATGAGGGGAATATGGGAAGCAACAAGTGTACGATCGATCATTTTGACGCACGTACAGGAAGCTATTTCCGCAACATTTATCCGGAACGGAACCCCAATGTAGTGAAGGAGCTTGGAGATGTGGGCAACGACATCGGCATTTACGGCAACCGGTTGTATGTGGTAGTAAACTGTTCCAACTTTGTGGAGGTGATGAATGTGCACACGGCAGAGCATATCGGCAGCGTGAGTATTCCCAACTGCCGCTACATTGTTTTCAACAGCGACAAGGCGTATGTCAGTTCGTACGCCGGTCCGGTACAGATTGACCCGAACGCGCGTCCGGGAAAGGTAGTGGAAATCGATCTTGAAACGCTCCAGATCACGCGGGAGGTGGTAGTAGGTTATCAACCGGAGGAAATGGTTATCAACAACGGACGACTGTATGTGGCCAATTCCGGCGGGTATCGTTTTCCCAATTACGACCGTACCGTTTCGGTAGTCGACCTCCAGTCGTTTCAGGTAGTCAATACGATTGATGTGGCCATCAACCTGCACCGTATGGAAATGGATAAGCAGGGACGCATTTATGTCAGTTCGCGCGGAGACTATTACGGTATCGGCTCCGACATTTATGTCGTCGACTCCCACACGGAAAAAGTAACCGGCAGACTGGGTATTGCCGCCAGTGAAATGTGCATGGACGAGAATCTGCTGTATACCATCAGTACCGAATGGAACTACAATACGGGAAAGAATCAGGTTTCGTACGCCGTTTACGATACGGAGAAGCAGGAAATTATTTCACACAACTTCATAACCGACGGAACGGAAAAGGAAATCACATTACCTTACGGAATTGCCGTTAATCCGGAAACCAAGGAAATATATGTATGCGACGCCACAAACTATGTCACTCCGGGGTATTTATACTGTTTTTCACCGGCAGGCAAGCTCCAGTGGAAAGTCCGTACCGGCGATATTCCCGCGCATATTGCCTTTTCGACAGAAAGATTTTATTAACCAATACTTAAACCGTTTCAAAAAATGAAAAAGTTCACATTACATCAGGTTCAACTGACGGGCGCCTTGCTTGTCGCACTGGCTGCCGGTGGCTTCACATCGTGCAGCAGTGACAAAAACGAACCGGAAATGCCTGTTACCACAGGCGAAAAAACGCCTTACGTGACGCGTGTCCTCGACTACCGTCCGGCTGTAGGGCAGTTTACCAATCAGCTCCCCGAATATAAGGAAGGAGATACGCAGGAAGATATGAACCGTAAGGCACTGGAAGCTATCGGAAATAATAAAATGGGAATGGTTTCGCTGGGAGGTTTCGGCGGATACATCGTGGTGTGCTTCGACCATACCATCGAAAACAAGGCCGGACTGTGTGACTTCCGTGTACTGGGTAATGCGTTTTATGCCAACGGGGCATCGGAATACGGAAGCTGTGAACCCGGTGTCATTCAGGTATGCTACGACGAAAACCGCAACGGGCTGCCTGACGACGGATGGTACGAAATAGCCGGAAGCTCTTATCCCGACGGAAAGGAAGCGTGGCTTGACCTGTCGGCTCAGGCTGGCAACGATACGAAAACCGTACTGAACTATGAAATAACCTATTACCGTCCCTCAAAGGAACCGGGAGCGCCTACCGAACAGTATATCCGCTGGGAAGACAATCAGGGAGGAAGCGGCTACAAGGCGATGAATGCTACTCACTTGCAATCTTATTTTCCACAATGGGTGAAAGAGGATAAAATAACATTTACGGGGACACGCCTTCCTCAGAACGGAATAGACCAGAGTGGAAAGGGTACGTATTTCGCTCTTTACCGCTTTGCCTACGGCTATGCAGACAATGAACTGAACGATAAGGATGCATCGGCTGTCGATATTGACTGGGCTGTCGACTCCCAAGGTAAGGCAGCCAATCTGCCCGGAATAGATTTCGTCCGTATTCATACAGGAGTAAATCAGGAAAACGGATGGCTGGGCGAATGCTCTACAGAAGTCATGGGAGTGGTCGACTTGCATCTGACCAATGTTACCATAGAAAGCAAAAACATCAAAAACAAATAATCAACCTACTAAAAACTTTTAAGAAATGAAAAAGACCGAATTTATGAAGGCACACTTCCTCTGGGGGCTACTTCTGCTCACTATCAGTCTGTTTGCAGGCAGCTGTAGCAATGATAATAAAGAAACCGTTGCACCGGCTCCGGAATTTGAACTGGTAACTGAAATAGATGCAACGAATCCTGTTTTTATCTCGCCCGACAAAAATTTCATAATCGAATATAATGCGAAAAACATCAAGTCGGTTGCAACGAACACGCTGCCGGAAGGATGGACTGCCGAAATAGACGAAAGCGGATCATGTATCAACGTAAAAGCAGCGGCCAGCGCTACTTCGAAGGTAAAACTGACGATTACTGCCACAGGAGAAGATACGCAGAAGGTTTCGAAAGAAGTAACTCTTTGCTGTCTGAACTTCTTCGACGACGTGAACGGTACTTTCGTATTACGTGAGTTCGGGATAAGAAAGTATCTTTAAAAGTTGGTAATCACCGAATTATTTTGTATATTTAAGTCTGACAAACAATTAATTACAAATTAACAA
>NZ_DBMACV010000003.1:0-95761 GCF_057861905.1 Phocaeicola sp.
CTTATTGTTTCTTTGAAAACAAACCGGATGCATTGCAAGGATACTATATTGAGGACTCAAAACAACTGGCCTTATTCTAAACTTATCCCGAACTCAGGTTAAGCTGTTTTCTTCATTGCATTTCTTTACGCTGTGCAAATATACGATTTTACGGTATTCCGACAAATCTGTCAGGCATGGAAGTCCGTAATTCTTCCTGTAAATAGAGAGAAATGTTAATGACAGACCTGTATCTGCATCGGATTTTTGCAGGCTAAATCCCTGTAAAGGTTAAAAACAATCTTTATGTTAAAGCTTTTGGAGGTGAAAATGACCTGTTGTTTCCTCAGAAAGATGATGATGTCTGGGGTAAAACATCCTGTTATTTTATTCGAAGTTTCGGCATGTTTTATTTTGAAGCAGGAATCAGGTTGAAATTTCCTGTTTTTGCCTCTGGAATTTCTTTTAAATGAAACGGATTACTCATGGCATTGTGCTATTAAAACAGGCGAGAAAGTTTCTCGCTGTGATGAGATTGTGCTTTGTTTTATGGATAAGGTTTCTTAGTGAAAGAAATAACTGTCTATCTGGATTCCGGAGAAGCGGTGAGAATCTGATTTTTAGCAGCCGACTTGATTCTTCCTCGGATTTTGCGATAATGGAGAAATCAGCATGTCATTTTGACAAAAAGTAATTTTCAGTTGCATGGGTTTGGAAAGCAGTGTGCCGTAGTTTTTGTTATGCGGCACGACTGGTCATTCTGTAATGATGGCTTCTTTTCCGTTCATGCTGACCTTCTTTTCGGCTACCAGCTCCGATAAGGCTCGTGCCAGCGAAGGACGTGCTACTCCCAGAATGAAGGCCACTTCCTGCTGGTTGTCTATGCGTTTATTGATTTTCAGGTAATTCAGCAGACGCGATTTCAGGCTTTGCAGGGCGAATTCATTCAATTTTTTGCTTAAGAAAAGACTCCGGTCGGAAATCATTCCGATAAAATTCTTCATGATGACAGGCTGGCTGTGCATGAATTCCAGAAAATAGTTCTTGTCGAGCACCAGCACCTCACAGTTTTCCAATACTTCGATGTTTACCGGAAAACGGTTTTCCGATGCGAATATAAAGGCTGGAGCGAGTACTTCAGGGGCACTTATCCGGTCGATGGTGACTTGTTTTCCTTCCGCATTTTCCATTTGTGCCCGTACGTTTCCTGTACATAATATATAGAGCGAACGGCAGGGGTCTCCCTGACGGGCTATGAAGTCGCCTTCTTTATAGCGACGGACACTGTTAGGAGCTTCGGCAAGCAACTGTCGGGCTGCTGCTTCGGATATTCCCTGAAATAAGGGAAGCTGTAAAAGTTGTATGGCGTTCATTTTGTCTATATTTAACGATTATTCAGAATGGCTGTAACATAGGTTACAGTTATTGCCGGCAGAAAGCGGCATCTTTGCACAAACTTAATAAAAAATCACTAATGACTATCTAAATTATGGAAGGAAATATGTTTTGCTATCAGTGTCAGGAGGCAGCCAAGGGTACCGGCTGTGTACTGAAAGGTGTGTGTGGAAAGAATAGTAGTACAGCACGTTATATGGACTTGCTGCTCTTTACGGTAAGAGGCGTATCGGTGGCTGCCAGTGCTTTGCGTGAGCAGTCGGTAAAGGTGTCGGCGGAAGTCGATTCGTTTGTAACGGATGCTTTGTTTTCTACCATTACGAATGCCAATTTCGACGATGAAAGTATTTTGCGCCGCGTAGAGAGAGGAATCGCTCTGCGTGATGCTCTGAAAGCTGAGGCTGCTGCGCGGGGTATTGCACTTCCCGAAGTAGACGAGCTGGAGTGGAAGGGAGAAAAAGCTTCGTTCGAAGAGAAGGCGGCTACGGTTGGTGTATTGCGTGAGGCAAACGAGGACTTGCGTTCACTGAAAGAACTGCTTGTTTACGGTCTGAAAGGTATGGCGGCTTATCACGAACATGCCATGCGTCTGGGGTATAACAGCGAGGAAATTCATGCGTTCATGCAGGCGGCACTGGCAAAGATTGCTGTCGGCGGACTGACTGCCGACGAATGGGTGGCGCAGGTGATGCAGGCGGGAGAGATGGGTGTCAAGGTGATGGCACTGCTCGACGAGGCAAATACGACCCGTTACGGCAATCCGGAGATTACAAAGGTGAATATCGGGGTGGGCAAGAATCCGGGTATTCTGATCAGCGGACACGACTTGCACGACATCGAGGACTTGCTGAAACAGACCGAGGGAACGGGAGTGGATGTATATACGCACAGCGAAATGCTTCCGGCACACTATTATCCTGCTTTCAAGAAGTACAAGCATTTTGTAGGCAACTACGGAAACGCGTGGTGGAAACAGCGTGAGGAGTTTACGGCGTTCAACGGTCCGATTGTGTTTACAACCAACTGTATTGTGCCGCCGCTCTCGAATGCAACATATAAGGAGCGTATGTTTACCGGAAACTCGACCGGCTATCCGGGTTGCAAGCACATTGAAACGGGTGCCGACGGACATAAGGATTATTCGGAAGTGATTGCGCTTGCCAAGCAGTGCCAGCCGCCTGTAGAACTGGAAACCGGAGAGATTATCGGTGGATTTGCGCACAATCAGGTGCTTCAGCTTGCCGATAAGGTAGTGGAGGCCGTGAAGAGTGGAGCTATCCGGCGTTTTGTGGTGATGGCTGGATGCGACGGCCGTATGAAGAGCCGCGATTATTATACTGATTTTGCCAAGGCATTGCCGCAGGATACGGTTATCCTGACTGCCGGATGTGCAAAATATAAATACAACAAGTTGCCTTTGGGCGATATAAACGGCATTCCGCGTGTACTCGATGCCGGTCAGTGCAACGACAGTTATTCGCTTGCCGTTATCGCCCTGAAGCTGAAGGAAGTCTTCCAGTTGAACGACATCAACGAACTGTCGATTACCTATAATATCGCGTGGTACGAACAGAAGGCGGTGATTGTGCTGCTTGCCTTGCTGAGCCTGGGCGTGAAGAACATTCATCTGGGCCCTACATTGCCTGCCTTCCTCTCGCCGAATGTAGCAAAAGTACTGGTCGACACCTTCGGAATAGGAGGCATTACCACTGTCGACGAAGATTTGAAGAAATTCGGTCTGATAGGATAAAATCTGCCCCGGCATAGGTTAATGTCCGATATTTTGCTTACCTTTGCTCATTAATTTGTCACTAAAATCTGACTATATGAGCAAAGTAATTATCAATTCTTACGAAGAATTTGAAAAAATGATTGGTCAGCAGATCGGAATTTCCGACTGGCTGGAAGTAACACAGGAGCGTATCAACCAGTTTGCCGACGCTACACTGGATCATCAGTGGATTCATGTCGATGTAGAACGTGCGAAAGTGGAAAGCCCCTTCAAGAGCACAATCGTACACGGCTACCTGACGTTGTCACTGCTTCCGTATTTCTGGAATCAGATTATCGAAGTAAACAACCTGAAGATGATGGTAAACTACGGAATGGATAAGATGAGATTCGGTCAAGCTGTATTGTCGGGACAGAAAATCCGTATGGTTGCCGAGCTGCATTCGTTGGTTAACTTGCGCGGAACAGCTAAGGCTGAGATTAAGTTTGCTATCGAAATTGAAGGACAGAAGAAGAAAGCACTCGAAGGTATCGCTACTTTCCTGTATTACTTCAACTGATAGACGGCATACTGGCTGTAGATATTTTGAATAGGATGATGAGATTCATTACAGGATAATCAGGTTTCTGTGGTGAATCTCATCGTTGTTTTATAGGTGTTTTGATTATGACAGAGGAACTTTACCGGCAGTTGCGTGAGTGGGCGGAAGCTTATCATCGGGCGGATTTCATCGCGAATGATCCCGTACAATTCCCGCACCGTTATGTCCGGCAGGAAGATATTGAAATAATGGGACTGCTGACTGCTGTTCTGAGTTTCGGCAATCGCCGGATGATTCTCCGTAAGGTGGACGAACTGGACGCGCTGATGGGGCATGCTCCCTTGCAGTATGTGCTTTCCAGACGCTGGGAGAATGGTTTCAGTCGGGAGAACCAACGGAGCTTTTACCGGATGGTTTCGTATGCGGCATTCCGTACTTATTTCGAGAAGTTGTATGCGGTGTATGCAGAAAATCGTACGCTGGAGGATGCCTTGCTGGCTTTCTCGGGAAACCCGATGCAGAAGCTTTGCGCGTTTTTGGGGGTGTCCGACAGAAGTCCGCAGAAGAAGCTCAACATGTTTCTGCGCTGGATGATCCGTCGTGATTCGGCTGTCGACTTCGGTATCTGGCGGCGGATGAGTCCTGCCGACCTGATTATCCCGCTCGATACGCATGTGTGCCGGGTGGCTTTCCTGCTGGGATTGATCAATAAACCTTCTTTTTCGTTGTCGGCTGCGCGGTGTATTACGCAGGCATTGGCAGAAGTGTTCCCCGGCGATCCGTGTCTGGGCGACTTTGCGCTTTTCGGTTATGGAGTGAATCATCCTGAATTAACAGATAACTTATCATGATAAAGATATTGGCTACAAGCGACTGGCATCTGGGGAATACCTTCCACGGCTTCGACCGTCAGGAAGAGCATGCCGATTTTCTTCGGTGGCTGCTCGGTGCTGTCGGACAGAAAAATCCTGATGCCTTGCTGGTGTCGGGCGACATATTCGATTCGAGTAATCCTTCGGCTGCCTCTCAGGAGTTGTATTACAGTTTTCTCGATACGCTGACACAGCGTTTCCCGCAGTTGCAGACGATAATAATTGCCGGAAACCATGACTCGGCTGCACGGCTTGAGGCGCCTCGCCTGATGCTGGAAAGGCATCGGGTCTATGTGCGCGGGCTGATACGCAGGCAGGAGGAAGGTGACTTCTTGCCGGACGATTTGCTGTTGCCTGTCTGTTCGGCAGCGCATCCGGAAGAACGTGCCTGGGTGCTTGCGGTGCCTTACTTGCGCGATGGGGACTTTACCCGTGGAATGAGTTACGGAGAGGGTGTAGGAGAGTTCCTGCGTCGGGCGGTTGAGGCGGCGAATCTCCGGCGTGACCGGAACAAAGAGGCGCTGATTCTGATGGCGCATTTGTATGCTACGGGGAGTGAGATTGCCGAAAATTCTTCGGAACGTATCGTGATAGGTGGTTCGGAAATGGTGAGTCTGGATGAAATAGATGAAAGTGTTACGTTAGCCTTGTTGGGGCATTTGCATCGTAATCAGAAAGTTAACGGTCGTGAAAGCTGGCTGTATCCGGGCAGTGCCCTGCCGATGTCGTTTGCAGAGAAGGGCTATCGTCACGGAGCTGTTTATTATGAGATAGAGGACGGTCGCCTGAATGGTGTGTCCGAGTTCCTCGACTATCCTTTACAGCATCCACTGGTTTCTGTTCCGTCGAAACCGCTTCCGCTGGCCGAGGTGCTCGACTTGCTGCGTGCTTTGCCCGATAAAGATAAAATGAGCGAAGAAGAACCTGTTCCGTATCTGGAGGTGAATGTCTTGCTCGACGCTCCTGTGGCTGGCATCAACAAGCAGGTAGAGGATGTCCTTCAGTCGAAAAATGTGCGTTTGTGCCGGACGGTAATCGCCTATCGGGTGCAGCAGTCGGCTGGCGACGGGGAAGTAGTGTTGGAATCGGTCGACGATTTGCTGACGCTCGACCCGATAGAGGTGATCAGAAAGAGTTATCAGAACAAGTTCCGCTGTGAGATGCGCAATGAGCTGGTGGAACTTGCCAGAAGGGCTGTGGAAGCGGCTCGCAGGGAAGGAGGCAATGAATGAAGTTGTTGAAAGTAATCATGTATAACTTGGCTTCGCTCGAGGGGGAACAGGTTATCGATTTTGAGAGTGAACCTTTACGGAGTGCCGATTTGTTTTCCATCGTAGGTGAAACAGGTAGCGGAAAGTCGACCATTCTGGATGCTGTCTGTCTGGCATTGTATGGGCTTGCGCCTCGTTTCTATGGGGCAGATAATTTCGATTATTACCATACCGAGCGCCCGAACAACGATCAGGTGCTCGATCCTGACGACCCGCGTAACATTCTTCGTAAGGGTACGAAGGAGTGTTTTGCCGAGGTAATGTTTCTGGCTCGCGACGGTTTCCGCTATCGTGCCCGCTGGTCGTGTTCCATAGCCCGCATCAATTATACGCGTCCGGAGCGCAGGCTGTACCGGATAGCAGTGGACGAGGCGGGAAGAACCAGCGAGAAGGAAGTGGAAATAACCGGAGGAGGACGTCAGAAGCGGGGACATAAGAATATCAACAATGAGGGACTTGACCGCATTATCGGCTTGGATTACGGACAGTTTACCCGTACCGTGATGCTGGCACAGAACTCGTTTGCCAATTTTGTCAAGGCGGACGACAAGGATAAGGCTGTCTTGCTGGAAAAGCTGACCGGAACGGAGCTGTATACGGCTGTTGCTCGTAAGATTTATGAGTTTTATAAGGAGGCGGAAGCTGCCTATAATGAGGTGTTCAGTCAGGTAAAGGCTTTTGCCGTACATCAGCTTTCGGAGGAAAAGCTGGCGGAAGTGGAAGCGCACAAGGAAGAATTGGATGCTCGTTTCCGCAGTTTGCAGACTGAACTTCAGAAGTTGAAGGATCAGCAGAAATGGTATGCCGATTTGTGTGCGCTGGAGGTGGCGTTCGCCGATGAGGAGGCAAAATGGAAGCAGGCTTCGGAAAAGGCACAGAGCTTGCAGCCGGTACGGGACGAATTGCGGCTGCTCGATGAGGTAGCTCCCATACGGGATGTGTATCAGACCTGCATGAATCTGCAACGTGAACTGAAAGAGCTGACAGAGGAAGTCGGTCGGAAGCAATTGCAGTGCAGTACATTGGAAAAGGAAGAGGCCGAGAAACGAAAACTTCTGTTGGATGTAAAAGAAAATTATAATGCTATTCGTGAGAAGCAGGAGCAGATGCTTCCGCTGGTGACAGCAGCCCGTAAGCAGAAGGTGGAACTGGATGCGCAACAGGCTACCGTGACTCGTCTGAAAGAGGAGGAAAGTTCGCTGGCGAAAAAGGAAGAATTGCTGAAAAAGGAGCAGGCAGAAAATGCGGCTCAGGTAGTGGAGTTGCAGAAACGGCAGGCGGAAGCGGAACGGATATTGGCGGAGCTGATGCCGCACCGCGATATGCTGGAAAACAAGAATGCGGTTTCCGATAGGCTGGAATCGCTGGATAAAGCGGTGAAACGCTGGCAAAAAGAATCTGCCGACTGGAAGAAAAATTGTATCGAACTGGAAAATCAGCAGCAGGCATGCCGGGAAGGAGAAAATCGCTTGCGGAAATCGGATGAAGAACTGGTTCTGTGTAGGGAGAGTATCCGGCAGAAAACACAGGCATTGGCTGGTGTGGATGTAGAGGCGTTGCAACAGCGGATGGCGGACGTGACGAAATGTTATACCGATTTGGAACGATTGAGAAAGTTGCAGGCGGTTGTCACGGAGCGACGAAAGTGTTTGTCTGAAAATCAGATTGTGTCTGAAAAAATTACCATTAAGTTGGATGAAGCTTCGCGTGAGGTGAAGGAACTGACAACGGAGCGTGAAGAGATAAATCGTCTGTTGCCCGGACTGGAAGAGGCGTGGCAATTGGCGAGCAGCCGGAGTGCCGAGCATATGCGTGCCGTGCTGAAACCGGGAGAACCTTGTCCGGTGTGTGGGGCATGCGAGCATCCGTATGCCGAAGGAATAGCGGAAGTGTTGCAGCCTGTGAAGGAAGAAATTGCTCGTCGTCGCAAGCGGCTGACGGAAATTGAGGAACGGCTGGATGCTTCTCCCGGCGGATTGCGCCTGCTCTGTTCGGAACTGAACGGTAAGTTGTCGGCTTTGCGTGAGGGAACCGGACGGTTGAATGCGGAACTGGTTGAGGCTGTCGGCGAATGGACGGCGCTGGTTGTAGCTTATCCTGTCCTGCCTGTTGATGTGGTACAGGCAGATGCTTCTACTTTATCGGCTCTGTTGACGATGGAAACGGAACGGATTGTGGCTCAGGGAAAGCAGGCGCGTGCCGAACAGAATGCTTATCAGCAGGCACAAAATGAGCTGACTGACATGCGTCGTGCGTACGATGAAAAGCAGGCTTCGTGTTCGCGTCAGCGGGAAGAACTGCATCATCGGGCGGTGGAATTGAAACAACGGCAGGGACAGAGTGAGCAGAAGCGTGCGGAATTGCAGCAGCTTGAACGTACGAACGGGGAACTGCGTGGGGCGTTGCGGCAGGATGTTTCGTTACCCGACTGGGAGCGGGCTTTCGAACAAGACGTTGAAGGGGTGCTTAACCGCTTGTCGGGTATGTACGACAAGTATCGGGAGGCAACTCGTGTGCAGCAGGAATCGGTGGGGCTGTTGAATGAACGGAAAGTGGCTGCCGGGGCGTTGGAGAAACAATTGTCCGAGTGTCAGGCTGCCGTAAAGGGAAACCGGGAAGAAATTGCCGGTGCCGTACAGATTTATGAAGCAAAGCAGAAATCGTATATGCAGGTCTTGGGCGGTGCCGATCCGGATGAAACGGAGCGTACGCTGAAGTTACAGTTGGAAGAGGCGGAGAAACAGGTACAGCTTGCTGATAAGGCTCATAATGAAGTCGTCGAATCGTACAGCCGGTTGTCGGGTTTCGTGAAGGCAGCCGAGGAGCAGTATCGGAAGAAGCAGGCGGATGGCACGATTGCGCAAACGGGTGTAGAAGATTTCATCACACGTTACAATGAATCAGCGGAACATACGGATGTGCTTTCAAAAGAACGGCTGGATATGTGTTTCTCGCCTTCGGTCGACTGGAATGGCAAGCGTGAGCAGATCCGGCAGGCGGATGAGAATGTGAAATGGTGTCAGGGACAGATGGAAGCACGCCGGAAAGCATTGGAAACTCATCGTGCCTTACAGGTTATCCCGCTGGAATTGTTGGGTGAGGAATGTCATCCTGCGGAAATGTTGCAGGAGAAAATGCAACAGGTACAGGCTTCTTCGGAGGAACTCGACAAAGAGCGTTTGCAGGTGGGCGGCATGCTGATGGCACATCGCCGGAGCATGGAACAGATGCAGTCGGTCGGCGAGGAGCTTGAACGCAGGCGGAAGGCATATCAGGACTGGAAGGAGTTGAATGATATTTTGGGAAATGCCAACGGCGACAAATTCCGCGAAACGGCGCAATGCTTTACGCTGCGCTTCCTGATACGGCAGGCCAACGAACAGCTTCGTCTGTTGAATCACCGGTATAGTCTGGAGCAGGTGAAGGATTCGTTGGGAATCCGTGTCATCGATCACGACCGGGCGGATGAGGTTCGTAACATCAGTTCGCTTTCGGGCGGAGAAACTTTCCTGATCAGTCTGGCACTGGCTCTGGGACTCTCGTCGCTTTCGTCGCGCAACATTCCGATGTGCAACTTGTTCGTGGACGAAGGTTTCGGTACGCTCGATACCAACAGCCTGAACATGGTGATAGATGCCCTGTCGAGCTTGCAGTCGATGCAAGGAAAGAAAGTCGGAGTCATCAGCCACACGGCAGAGATGCGTGAACGAATCCGTACACAAATCCGGGTTGTCAAGGTGGGTTCTGGAGGAAAGAGTACTATCGAAATAGTTTGATTCTCGACGTATCTGTAATGGAACGTAGGCGGCAGCTTCTGATGTTTTGTACAAAAAATCAGAAAGTTTGTATAAATTTTCAGAAAACGTCTCGATGTTTTTCGGAGGATTTGCCGGGGCTTGTTTAAAGATTCTTTCTTGCGAGTGATGGAACATTGTTTATGCCTTATGGAACTTCCTCTTCCCGTGAAAACGATTTATTTTTACCGACGAAATAAAAATAGGTATTTATGAGTCAATATGGTGAAATCAAGTGCTTGGATATCTCTACTTTCAAGCAGGTATCGTCTGCTCTCTATAAGGATGAAGGAATAGTTGTGTTAAGCGGTGAAAAAGAACTGAGGCTGATTAGCGGGCCTGCGCGAGTTGATGTTTTGATATTGTTTGTATGTACGGAGGGAAAGTTTCAGATAAATGTCAATATGTCGACCATTGTTGTTGCGGAGGGAGATGCTTTGCTTTGCAAGCCCAATGACTTGATTGATGAAAGTGTGTTCTTTCCCGGCTTTCAGGGGTACGCACTTTGTCTTTCACCTCAGATAATCCGGGAGTGTGTTCCGGGAGATGGCATTTGGAAGCAGGCTTTCCGGCATAGAGATAAATCTGTAGTACAAGTCAGTCCGGAAGCCTTTAAGGCACTTAAATTGTATGGCGAGCTGCTTTGTCTCAAGACTCGTGCGGAACATCGTCGTCCACGTGGCAGAGAAGCTGTGTTGTCTATTATCCGGAGTTTACAGTGCGAACTGCTGGATGAGTTGGATGATCGTTATTCTCCCGACGATGAACAACGGCAGCGGGATGTTTTGTTCCGGAATTTTATAGATTTGCTGGTGGGGTGTAAAGTTAAGCCGCGTGCTGTTTCCTGGTACAGCGAACGGCTTTTCGTGACTTCCAAGCATCTTTCTACAATGTGTAAGCTGGTCAGTGGGCGTACTGCCGGCGACTGGATAAAGGAATATGTACTGATGGACATTCGTTTTCAGTTAAAGTATTCCGACAAGTCGATTAAGGAAATTTCAGAGATGATGAATTTTCCCAATCTTTCATTCTTTGCTAAATATGTACGTATTAATCTGGGGGCTTCGCCTACCGAGTTGCGTAAGAAATTGAGGGAGCGGAAATAGTAAAAAACGAAGTTGGATTGATCGATTCATCGGCTACGATATGTACCGGAATCGTCTTGTTCTATTGGGGAAAACGCTTAAAATGTCATTGAAGCATAGACACCGTAATGTCCGTCGCCAGCAACGGGACTGATAGTCAGGTTATGTTCTTTGGCAAAGGGGCGGGTAAATATATAAGAACTTCCGGCTCCAATTACGGCTCCGGCAGCAACATCCCACCAGTCATGCTTCTTTCCGTAGACGCGAGTCCAGCCTACATAGGTGGATAGAATATAAGACGGCAGTCCCCATTGCCAGCCGTAACGTCGCTGGATGAAGGCGGCTGCTGCAAAGGATGTAGAGGTATGCATCGACGGGAATGAGTGATTGTCGCTGTGGTCGGGGCGCTCTTTCTTCACAATATATTTCAGAGCATAGGTCACTCCTAAGGTTGTTACACCCGAAAAGACTCCTTGTTTCAGTCCTTGCCAGTCTTTTTGAAGTAAAACGGCCGTCAGACCGGCCACAGGAAGCAGGACGGCTCCTACATCTCCTGTAGTGCGTACAGCCTTTCGGGCGCCGGTGATTTCTATTTCCTGGGCAAAAAGTGCAATTGATAAGACAAAGGTCAGCAGTGTGAATAGCAATCTTTTCATATAAGGGCGATGAGTTTGGGTAGAAAAATAATCAGTCCTGTAATGGCAACTGCAATAGCAAGCAGCAGGACGGCTCCTGCTGCCAGATCTTTTGTGCGTTTGATGGCTTCGTCATACTCCGGCGATACACGGTCGGCAAGCGCTTCTATAGCCGAATTGACGGCCTCTGCAGCAAGTACCAGACCGATACAGAGAGTAACGACAATCCACTCCATCGGAGAAATATGAAGAAGAATACCTGCCGTGATGGCGCATACGGCAGCGAAACAATGTATCCATGCATTGTGTTCCCGGCTGATGAGCAGGAATATGCCGTGAAAGGCGTACTTGAAACTGCGGATGCGCTTGCGCAAGGTGAAGCCGTCGTTTTTCATTTTTCTGCGGATTTACCAGTTGATTGTGACTTCTACGGGACAGTGGTCGGAGCCGAATATCTCAGTATGTATCTTTGCGCCCTGAAGTTTGTCGGCAATGCGTGCAGAAGCGAGAAAGTAGTCAATACGCCACCCTGCATTCTTTTCGCGTGCTTTAAAGCGGTACGACCACCACGAATAGATATTTTCCTGAGTAGGATAGAAGTGACGGAAGGTATCGACAAAGCCTGCATCGAGCAAGGTCTGGAACTTTTCGCGTTCCTGATCGGTGAAACCTGCGTTCATCCGGTTGGTCTTCGGGTTCTTCAGGTCGATTTCTTTATGTGCCACATTCAGGTCGCCGCAAACAAGAACCGGTTTCTTCTGGTCGAGCTGTTGCAGATATTTCCGGAAGTCGTCCTCCCATGTCATACGGTAATCCAGACGTTTCAAACCGTCTTGTGAGTTCGGAGTGTACACCGTCACCAGATAAAAGTTTTCCATTTCCAGCGTAATGACACGTCCCTCATGGTCGTGCTCGTCGATTCCCAGACCGTAAGTGACGGCAATCGGCTGGTGGCGGGTAAAGATAGCGGTACCTGAGTAGCCTTTTTTCTCGGCATAGTTCCAATAGGAGGTATAGCCTTCGAAAGACAAATCGAGTTGTCCTTCCTGCATCTTTGTTTCTTGCAGACAGAAAAAGTCTGCATCCAGTGTCTTGAATGTTTCGCGAAAACCTTTATCGCAGCAGGCACGCAGCCCGTTTACGTTCCATGAGATGAGTTTCATAATCATAATAAGAGTCGGAGAGTTTATCCGTTTTCTGTTTATAGTTAAGAATAAATAGAATAGCGTTATTTCTTCAAGTCAAATAAATATGTCAGTCGTCCGGCAATATATGAGTGTGCCGAACGTGAGAACGGGTCTTTCTTGGTGCTATGATAGAAGTCGCTCAGACCGAAATAGTATCGTGCTTCGATCAGGAAATTACCGATTCCTGTACGGGTTTCTACACCTATGCCGCCTACTATTCCGTAATCGAACTTTACTTCTGCCATTTTTCCATATTGCCAGATTACACCGTTAGGGCGTTCATTAGGATGAAATGCTTCACTTTTCTTTTCATTTTCACTCAGCAGAAAACCGAATTGCGGTCCCAGATTGAGCACGAATCGTGCACCGTGTCCCTTGTCTTTACCGAAAGCAAGATGTGCCATTAAGGGAACTTCCACATAATTCATGGTGCGTTGATAAGTATCTTCTGTTCCGTCATCGATATTTTCTTTCCATCCTCTCTGTGAGAAGTTGATTTCTCCCTGTATACCGCAGAACATTTTAAAATAGCGTTCTGAGATATATCTCACAGTAAGTCCGAAAGAGGGAGTGAGGAATGTCTTTTGCTTGATGCTTGGATCAAAACTGACTGAACTAAGATTTACGCCGCCATTCACACCAATGGCCAGATTATGACGCTGGTCTTGCAGCTGGGCGTGCACGGGCAGTCCAACCGACAAACATAATAAGCTAAATAATGCAATAATAGATTGCTTTTTCATGTAGTTGTTATTCAAAATCAAGTTTTATCAGTTCGTAATCTTTGGTAAAGTGTACGAAGAATACTTTCCGGTTGATGAATCCTCCCCAGTTGTTGACACGTTCAAAACAGAAGCCTGTTTGTATCGGAGTAACTTGTACACGATCCAGGTTTTCTTCCAGCTTGTTGCCTTGCTGTGCCAGCCCTTTCAGGAAGAAATATCCTATATCGAATCCTAACATTCCGTATTTAGGATATGTATTCGACATATCTTTACTGTACCAGCGTCGGTATGCATGAGTGAAGTTGATGGCCGCAGGGAACAGGTTGTTGGTGTAAAACGATGAATAGAAGTATGTATCCAGTTCGTAAAAGTTAGCCAGAAAATCCTGTGTATAGGTCTGCCATTCCGGATAGCCGAACAGATGCATGTTAAAGGCCGGGTGTTCGCGGCGGACAAGCATGAGATGAGGCAGCAGGCGTGTCAGTGCTGTATTTCGTCCTGAGGTAGGAATGAATATATTTTCCCGTAGCGTATCCATAGCTGCAATGACTCGGTCCGGATCAATGTCGCTGCCCAGTTGTATATGACTAAACTTGACATTGTTGTCTTTCAGCTCGTTTTTCATGCCTTTGATGAACTCAGCTTTTTCTTTATCTCCGCTGCCGTCGTCAAGGAAGATGACATTGGTCTTTCCAAACTTGCGGATAAAGTGTTCGTATACCTTTGAGTATAGGTAAGATTGTGGTGTGTTCACCTGATAGATATTGGGGTTCTTGAAAACCTGATCAACTTTGGGGGAGAAAGGAACGACCAGACGGATATTGTTCTTCTCGGCAAATGAGGCTACAGGAGCTATTGATGACTGCCGTGCCGGTCCGAAAATGATGTCCATGTCCTTGAGCTTACTTTGAGACAGGATGGCATTTGTTCCGATTGTTGTCCCTTTTGTATCGTATGTATAAATATCAGCAGATACTCCCTGGTGTTTCAGGCTGTCTACTGCCATGAGGAATCCTTCATAGAATTCTACCATACGTGACTGTTCGTCCTGATTGCCGGAAGAGAAGGGCAGCATGACTCCTACTTTTATGGTCTTTATCTGCTTTTTGCTGGTGGAGCTTTCCTTAAAGAGTTCCTCATTGCTGGGAGTAGTTTGGACCGACGGAGTGTTGTTTGCCGTTTCTTGTGACTGGGAATAAGGGATGAAAAGGAAACTTCCTTTCTTCAGTTTTCCGTTTCTCAACTCCGGATTAGCGGCGATAAGTTCTTCTTGAGTGATACCATATTGCTGGCTGATGCTGAAGATCGTTTCTTTTCTTTCAACTTTGTGCATGTCTCTCCACTCATTTTTCTTGGTCGAAGGCTCCGGCTGTACGGTTTGTACCGGCTGGGCTGTACTATTATCTTGAGCAGGGATGACAATAACCTGACCGATACGGAAGTTTGCTGCACTTAATCCCGGATTAGCTTTACAGATAGCCTGGGCACTGACTTTATACTTTACAGTCAGTTGATAGAGTGTTTCACCAGCTTGGATGGTATGAAATTGCTGTCCACTTTCGTTGCTGTAATGCGTTTGTGGTATTTTCAGTGCTTCTCCGGCACGTATCTGTTCACGGCTTCCCGGGTTCAGACGCACGATGTCATCGACGGAAACATTATACATGCTGGCAATAGAATACAAGCTTTGTCCTTTGGTTACGGTATGTAAAAAATATCCGGTTCCGGTCTGTGCCGATACCGTTGCTTTCAGACAGTTGGCGGAAAGAGCCAGCGAAAGGCAGATGATATGGATAAACTTCATTTTCGATTGTATTTGTTGAGTGGCAAAAGTACAAAAAAAAGCATTATCTTTGCAAAGATATGATTGATTTTAAGGATATGGAAGACGGAAAAGAAACGATTAGTATACAAGGAGCACGTGTACATAATCTGAAAAATATGGATGTGGAGATTCCACGTGACAGTCTGACGGTTATAACCGGATTGAGTGGAAGCGGAAAATCCTCATTGGCTTTCGATACGATTTTTGCCGAAGGACAAAGACGGTATATTGAAACATTCTCGGCTTATGCCCGGAATTTTCTGGGAGGAATGGAACGGCCGGATGTGGATAAAATAACAGGTCTGAGTCCTGTTATCTCCATAGAACAGAAAACAACCAATAAAAATCCTCGATCTACCGTAGGAACTACGACCGAAATTTATGATTATCTGCGTTTGCTGTTTGCACGTGCCGGTACTGCTTACTCGTATATCTCGGGTGAGAAGATGGTAAAATATACGGAAGAACAGATTCTCGACTTGATTCATCGGGATTATAAGGGGAAGCGTATTTATATTTTGGCACCTCTGGTGCGTACGCGTAAAGGACATTACAAGGAGCTCTTTGAACAAATCCGCAAGAAGGGATATCTGTATGTGCGGGTGGATGGCGAAGTGAAAGAGATTGTTCACGGCATGAAGTTGGACCGGTACAAGAATCACGACATTGAAGTGGTGATTGATAAAACGGTAGTTACTGAGAAAGAGGAGAAGCGTCTGAAGCAGAGTGTGACGACTGCCATGCAGCAGGGCGACGGATTATTGATGATTCTTGACGCCCAGACAGAAAGTGTCCGCCATTACAGCAAGCGACTGATGTGTCCGGTTACGGGCATCTCTTACCGGGAACCTGCTCCGCATAACTTTTCTTTTAACTCTCCGCAAGGAGCTTGTCCGCGTTGCAAGGGCTTGGGATATGTCAATCTGATTGATGTTGGCAAGGTTATTCCGGATCGTTCTCTTTCCATTTACGAGGGGGCTGTTGCACCACTTGGTAAATATAAGAATGTGATGATATTCTGGCAGATAGAAGCGTTGCTCGAAAAATATGAAGCGACTCTCAAGACTCCGGTATCAGAACTGCCGGAAGATGCTATCAATGAAATCCTGTACGGGGCAGACGAGCGTCTGAAAATCAAGAGTTCGCTGATACATGCTTCGTCGGATTACTTCGTCACTTACGAAGGTATCGTGAAATACATTCAGATGATGCAGGAGAAAGATGCTTCGGCTACAGCGCAGAAGTGGGCCGACCAGTTCGCAAAAACGGATGTCTGTCCTGAATGTAAAGGTGCACGCTTGAATAAAGAGGCTCTTCATTTCCGTATTCACGACAAGAATATCTATCAGCTTTCTACCATGGATATCAGTGAACTCTACGAATGGCTGGCACATGTAGAAGAGCATTTGGATAACAAACAGCGTATCATTGCAACGGAAATATTAAAGGAAATACGCACACGTCTGAAATTCTTGCTGGATGTGGGACTGGATTATCTGTCACTGAACCGTTCTTCGGTCAGCTTGTCGGGTGGAGAAAGCCAGCGTATTCGTCTGGCAACGCAGATAGGTTCTCAGCTGGTAAATGTATTGTATATCCTCGATGAACCGAGTATTGGCTTGCACCAGCGCGATAATATCCGGCTGATCAACTCGCTGAAGGAACTGCGTGATTTAGGCAATACGGTCATCGTGGTAGAACATGATAAAGACATGATGCTGGCTGCCGATTATATAGTCGATATGGGTCCGAAGGCAGGACGCCTGGGTGGGGAGGTTGTCTTTGCGGGAACTCCTGAGGAAATGCTCAAGACTTCAACCCTTACGTCGCAGTACCTGAACGGAAAAATGAAGATAGAAATTCCTGCCGAACGCCGGAAGGGAAATGGCAAATCGCTTTGGCTTCGTGGTGCACGAGGAAATAACCTGAAAGGGGTAGACGTGGAGTTTCCTTTGGGTAAGCTGATTTGTGTGACCGGAGTATCGGGCAGTGGTAAGTCTACCTTGATAAACGATACCCTTCAACCGATTCTTTCGCAGCATTTCTACCGTTCGCTGCAAGATCCTCTGCCTTACGATTCGATAGAAGGACTGGAATATATAGATAAGGTAGTCAACGTAGACCAGTCACCGCTCGGGCGTACTCCTCGCTCCAATCCGGCAACTTATACAGGTGTTTTCTCCGATATACGTAATCTGTTTGTCGAACTTCCGGAAGCCAAGATACGCGGATACAAGCCGGGACGCTTCTCCTTTAATGTGTCTGGCGGCCGGTGTGAGGCTTGCGGCGGGAATGGTTATAAGACGATTGAGATGAATTTCTTGCCCGATGTCTTTGTACCTTGCGAGGTTTGTCACGGCAAACGCTACAACCGGGAAACATTGGAGGTGCGCTATAAAGGCAAATCCATTGCCGATGTGCTCGATATGACGATCAATCGTGCAGTAGAGTTCTTCGAGAATGTGCCCCAGATTCTGAACAAGATTAAAGTCTTGCAGGAAGTGGGACTGGGATATATTAAGTTAGGTCAGCCCTCTACTACCTTGTCGGGCGGTGAGAGTCAGCGTGTGAAACTGGCAACCGAACTCTCGAAGCGCGATACAGGCAAGACGGTTTACATTCTGGATGAGCCGACTACCGGCTTGCATTTTGAGGACATCCGCGTGCTGATGACGGTCTTGAACCGGCTGGTAGATAAAGGCAATACGGTAATTGTCATCGAACATAACCTGGATGTCATCAAGATGGCAGACTATATTATCGACATGGGCCCCGAAGGCGGTAAAGGAGGAGGGCAGTTGCTTTCGTGCGGAACTCCCGAAGAGGTAGCAAAGTCGGACAAAGGATATACTCCTAAGTTCCTGCGCGAAGAATTGGCTAATCAGTGATAAATGATCAAACAATAGGTAAATTATGGCAAAAGAAAAGATTGCAAAAACAAATGCGGCACGTTTGCTGGACAAGGATAAAATAAAATATGAACTTGTCCCTTATGAAGTAGACGAAAACGACTTAAGTTGTATACATGTAGCAGCTACACTTGGCGAGAACATCGAACAGGTATTCAAAACCTTAGTACTACATGGCGATAAGTCGGGTTACTTTGTCTGTGTGATTCCGGGCGAGCATGAAATAGATCTGAAAATGGCAGCCAAGGTTTCGGGAAACAAGAAGTGTGACCTCATCCATGTAAAGGAATTGCTTCCGTTGACGGGATATATCCGTGGAGGATGTTCGCCGATTGGTATGAAAAAGCATTTTCCTACCTATATCCATCATACATGTAATGATTATCCTTATATATATGTCAGTGCGGGCGTACGCGGCTTACAGGTAAAGCTGGCGCCGGCCGATTTGATAAAAGTCAGCCAGGCAGAAGTCTGTACGCTGTTTGGCGAGTGAAAACGTAGTGACGTTTTGTTTGAAACATGGGCGGATTTTTTGCGAATTGCGCCCATGTTTTTTTATATCATATCGAGAAGAACGAAAAATCGCGACAAATACCCGTATTTTTGCTACTTTTTTATATATTTGCAAGTAATATAAATTTATTAATCATTAAAATCTTCATTATTTATGTTTAACAAGCATCCTAAAGGTTTGATACCTGCTGCACTTTCTAACATGGGGGAGCGTTTTGGCTACTACATCATGAACGCTGTGCTGGTGTTGTTCCTTTGTTCTAAATTTGGTATAAGTGAGGAGAAAAGTACACTTATCTATTCATTCTTTTATGCAGGTATCTATCTGTTAAGTCTTGTTGGAGGTCTGATTGCCGATAGAAAACAGAACTATAAAGGTACAATCATGGCCGGTCTTGTGGTCATGGCTGTTGGATATATTGCATTATCTATTCCTATTACTGCCAACGCAGGCAATACATCATGGTTGCTTACACTTACTTGTATCGCATTGTTTTTCATAGCATTTGGTAACGGTCTGTTCAAGGGAAACCTTCAGGCTATTGTAGGTCAGATGTACGATAATCTTGAAGCTGAGGCTGCAAAGAAAGGAGAAAAGGAACTGATTGAAGCCAAGAGCAAGAGAGATTCGGGATTCCAGATATTTTATGTATTTATCAATATCGGTGGATTGGTAGCTCCGTTTATCGCTCCTCTGTTGAGAAGCTGGTGGCTGAGTGCACACAATATGGTCTATAATGCAGGTCTTCCTGCTTTGTGTCATGAATATATAGCGAAAGGTGCAGACGGTATGTCGGCCGAGGCTATGGGTAACTTGAATCAATTGATGTCACAATGCGTAGGTGAAACTGCTGATATGGCTGCTTCTTGTGCACAGTATCTGCAGATATTTAATGAAGGTATTCATTATTCGTTTGTTGCATCTGTTGCGGCAATGCTTATTTCATTGGTTATCTTCTTCATAACGAAGAGTCAGTTCCCGAATCCGGGAAAGAAAGAAGCTGCAACTGCTGTTACATATTCAGCTGAAGAAAAGGCTGCTATGGCTAAGGAAATCAAACAGCGTCTTTACGCATTGTTTGCAGTGCTGGGTGTTGTTATTTTCTTCTGGTTCTCATTCCACCAGAACGGTACTTCACTTTCACTCTTTGCGAGAGACTTTGTTGATACATCCACAATTGCTCCGGAAATATGGCAGGCAGTGAATCCTTTCTTTGTGATTACATTGACTCCGATTATCATGATGATTTTCGGTTCTCTTTCAAGAAGAGGTAAAGAGATTTCTACTCCACGTAAGATTGCCATCGGTATGCTTATCGCAGGTTTGGCTTATCTCTTCCTTTCTGCATATTCACTCATTATGGGTTATCCTTCTGCTGCCGAATACAGAGAGCTTCCTATCGATCAGCAGGTTAAGGCGGGAGCATGGGTTCTGATTGTTCTTTACTTCCTGCTTACTGTGGCTGAGTTGTTTATTTCACCTCTTGGATTGTCATTTGTTTCGAAGGTGGCTCCAAAGCATCTTTTAGGACTTTGTCAGGGATTATGGCTCGGTGCGACTGCCGTAGGTAATCTCTTGTTGTGGATTGGTCCTCTGATGTATAACGCTATTCCTATCGGATATTGCTGGGCTATTTTCATGATAGTATGCTTTATTTCAATGGGAGTAATGCTGTTCATGGTGAAATGGCTGGAACGTGTAGCTAAGTAATCGAATAAATAAATCTGATAAAGCTGCGAGGCGTACAGAATGAGTCTTGAACTCGGTCTGTACGCCTCGATTTTTATTTAAGAAAAGCTCTTCTTTTATTTTTCTGTCGGCTGGATAATTGTCTTTTATCTGGTAAATGTAATCTGTGTTTCGAGTAACTTGTAAGTAGGGTGTTTTTTATTATAGGTAACGGAGGAATGCTTTCGGCTATTGTGTGATTATATTTACTGTATCACCGTGAGTTGATGGTCACTATTGATTAGCATCTTACTTTGTTGGTGTAATACTGCATGATTTTCTCAATCATGGCTTTCCTATGTTTGTAAACCATATTCTCGTCGTAATATGCCACTTCCTCGTCATAAATCAGTTTAAGCTTCAGTGAATCGTACGTAGGTTTCGAGTAGAAATCAATCTTCTTTTTCGCCACATCCTGATTGCTGTACGATGAGTTTTGCTCTACGTTCAGCAAAGCCAGATTGCCGAAGTCGTCCAGGCACGCCGGAGAGATTGTGGTTTTATTGAATTCATGGTGCTGGGGAAAAACGTGTTCGACAGAGTCGTTTTCATGACATTGCACATTATTTGTCCGACCGTGAAGTTATAAAAAATATTGTTTCTCAAGACATCCGATGACTGCTTATTGAAAATCTGCGGCAATTTACGGATAAGCCGATGCTATGCCGATAAAGCAATACTGACGATTCGTTTTGTTTTTGTACAAAAACAAAAATCTTTTGTACAAAAAATAAAAAAACATGGAGGCGTTTTCTTCCGAAGGTGCCGGAGCCTTTTTTCGAGGTTGCCGGGATATATGCGAACAAGTCCTTTAACCTTTCCCGAAGTTTTTCGTCCTGCGACTGAGAGATAGGGGAAGGGGTTAAAGGACTTGTGATATATCGCATCCGGCAGTAGTTGTTTAATACCTGCCTGCTGGCTTATTAGAAAACCGGCAACCGTAAGTCATCCCGGTTTCGCGATTGTATTTCCGGATGAAGACCGCGGGCTTATTCAGCTCCCTTCATCATTTTTTGCAGCTTGCCCGAGAACAGGAACAGAACCACTGCTGCCGTACCGCTCATGAAGACAAACAGCATGAAGAAATCGAACAGGTTTTCTACATGATAGCCCAAGAAAGTTTTGGTTACACCACCTTCCGGATAATAGCCGCTCAACATACCGGCAAATTTGTTGGCTGCCGAGGTACTGAGATACCATACGCCCATCAACAGCGAGGAGAAGCGCACGGGAGAGAGTTTGTACACCAGCGACAGTCCGATAGGAGCCAGACAAAGCTCTCCCATGGTGTGGATGAGATACAATCCTGTCAGCCAGATCATGCTGACCTTTACGCCGGGTTCCACGTCCTTTACACCAAAGGCGATGAAGAGATATCCCAGTGAAAGCAACAGCAGACCGATAGCCTGCTTACGCGGTGAACTGGGTTCGATACCCCGCTTGCCGAGGAATGACCAGATAGCAGCAAATACAGGTGCCAGCGTGACAATCATAATCGGATTGAAGGACTGGAAATAAGCGGCAGGCATTTCCCAGCCTCCGATGTGACGGTCGGTTTGTTCGTCGGCAAAGAAGGTGAGTGAAGCTCCTGCCTGTTCGTAGGCTGCCCAGAAGAAAATCACGAAAAAGGCGATAATATATATCACACCGATTCGGGCTTGTTCCGTACGGGTCAGACTCTTGTCGGTGATGATGATGACAGGCATCACGATGGTAGTGGCATAAATCAGCGAACCGATCCAGTCGGCTCCGGCAAAGATACCGCCGTTGCCTCCCCAGTTGACGGAGAACAGGATGGTAAGCAGAACCGTACCCGCAATCATCCATACCGTACGCTTGTTTCCTTCCTTATCGGCCGGTGACGTTTCTGTCACTTTTGCTGTTTTGGCAGGAGCCGTGCCTACAGGATTACCTTCCGGATCGCAGATATATTTGTTCTTAAACAACTGGAAGACCGTAGCACCCAGTATCATTCCGATACATGCTGCAAGAAAGCCCCATTTGAAATCCTCCGGATGTCCGGTATTCCCTACCAGTCCGCATACCAGCGGGGCGAGGGTGGAACCTACATTCACTCCCATATAGAAGATGGTAAAAGCCGAATCCTTACGTCTGTCGTCGGCTGTGTACAGGCGTCCTACCATGGTCGAAATGTTTGGTTTGAAGAATCCGTTACCCAAAATCAACAGGCCCAGTCCCACAAACATCAACCATTTGGCCAGTTCCGCCTGGTGAAAATAGCAGGCACTCAGAAAAAGCATGAACTGTCCTGCCGCCATGGTCAGTGCTCCCACGACGATGGAACGGCGGTTTCCCCAGTACCGGTCGGCAATGTAGCCGCCAATCAGCGGAGTAAGGTATACCAGTCCCGTATAACTTCCGTATACTTGCGAAGCTGTTTCTTTGTCGAACAGCAAGGCTTGCACCATATAAAGCATGAACAAGGCGCGCATGCCGTAGTAACTGAACCGCTCCCACATCTCAGTTACAAAGAGTAAATAAAGTCCTTTCGGATGTCCTTTTGTCTGATTCATTTGCTTCTATTTTGATAAATTGTTAGAATTTACGCCAAAAACGTTGCAAAAATAGCAAATAAATCGGTTGCTTCAAAATCGAAAGGGAATGGAATGTTGCTGTTTGGCCGACTCCTTGTTCTGTTTTTGTACCTGATTCATGGCAAAAGGCTATGAATTTTGCCGTGGAGCCGTATGTTCGTTCTGAAAGAACCTGTGGAAGGGGGGCTTGCTGTGTCGGGTACAGGGAGGTTGGAAAGCCTGCCGGGTGAACATACAGTTTGCATCCTGACAAAATAAAAGGAAGAGCAGTATATGTATTATCTGCTCTTCCTTTATCGAAAAGAATAATTTGACTTGTCTAAAATCTTATCTGTTGGCAGTCACTCCCTCATAGCAGGAAGTTACTTTGTCGAAGAAAGACGGATCCGGATTTGCTTCCAGCAGTTGCATCATCAGGTCGTATACGTCAGCGTGGATGTCGAGCTTGATGGCTGTCTGAAGGTCGGCAAGTGAATCATCATATTCGCCTTTGTCCAGATGAATCTCGGCGCGAGTCTTATAATTCTCTACATCCGAAGGGGTCAGACGGATAGCTTCATCCAAATCTTTTTCTGCCAGATCGTACGCCTGAGCGTTCATGTAAAGTGTACCGCGGGTATAGTATGCAAACGAACGGTATTCGGTATCTTCTTCCGGAATCAGTTTCAGGCTTTCGTTGGCTGCGTACAGTGCCAGTTTCATGTCGCCATAGAAATTGCATACCAGTGCCATGTAGCAGTGTGCATATCCATTGTCGGGATTCTGGTTGATTTCATCATTCAGATATTGGTAAGCCTGCTCTGCGTTGCCTGCATTCAGGGCTTCTACTCCTTTTATATAATTGGAACTTTCAGGACGGCTGAAATCTTTTCCTTGTATTTGACCGATTGCCATCAGGCAACATGCTGCGATGAGTATTAGTGTTTTCATTGTATTGATTAGTAAGTGTTTTTATGTTCGGACGCAAAAATAGAGAGTTTTCTTGAAACAGCGAATACTTCGTGAGAAGATTTTTTTATGTTTTAAATCAGTTTTTTAACATTCTATGGCTTTCATTCTTTGGGCTTATGATGCATTGAAGATATGCCTGCGGGCGTTTTGTCGTTAAACTTGCTGCGTTGTTGAACGGGAAAGAGGTAATCAGGAATGGCAGTAAGGTGGAATGGAGTCCCGAAATAGGTGAGGTTTCCTGCCGGTCGTAAAAAGAGTTGGATTTTTTTTGTATTTTTGTCGGCAAATTGAATGAATAAATGAATCAACAATATCCGTCTGTTTTATTGGAAAAAGCAGTAGGGGAGTTTGCCAAGCTTCCCGGCATCGGAAGAAAGACTGCCATGAGGCTGGTGCTGCATCTGCTTCGTCAGGATTTACAGACTGTAGAAGCATTTGGCAACGCTGTCATCAAGTTGAAGCGTGAAGTGAAATATTGTAAGGTCTGTCATAATATATCCGATACGGATATCTGTCAGATTTGTTCGAATCCTTCGCGGGATGCTTCGACGGTCTGTGTGGTGGAAAATATCCGCGATGTGATGGCTGTGGAGAATACCCAGCAATACAAGGGCTTGTATCATGTGTTGGGAGGAGTTATTTCGCCGATGGATGGTATCGGACCTTCTGATTTGCAGATAGACAGTCTGGTGGATCGTGTGAAATCGGGCACGGTGAAGGAGGTGATCCTTGCACTGAGTTCGACCATGGAGGGAGATACAACCAACTTTTACATCTTCCGCAAGTTGGCTCCTTACGATGTGAAACTGACAATGATTGCCAGAGGTATATCGATAGGCGATGAGCTGGAGTATACGGATGAGGTTACCTTGGGGCGTTCTATTGTAAACCGTACGGTATTTACCGGAACCATGTAAATATTTTAAAGGATGGAAAAAGAAATTATACGATTGTTGAGATGCCTGAAAATAGAGTTTGCTTTGTTGTGGGTGCTGTGTATCATATTGATCGGACTGTATGAATGTGATATCCTTCCGCAAGGTGTGCTGGCTGACGATGTGCGTACTGGATATATGTTGCAGGTGTTGGGTATTCTGCTTGCCGTGGGACTGATACCTCTTTCATTGCGTCTGTTTAGTTTGTCGCTGACCAAATATGTGCGTGTTCTGCCGCTGCTGGAGGCTTTGAAGAGTTATCGTCGCTGGAATGAAGTGCGCGTCTGCCTGCTGCTGGTTGCGGCGCTGGTCAATCTGTCTGTTTATTACTGGACGATGGATACGACAGGTCTGCTGTGTGCCGGAATGGTACTGGTGGCTTCCTTGTTTTGCGTACCGGGACGTGAACGCATGATGTCGGCACTGGACCTGCATAATAATGAGGAGCGTGTATGATGGAAACAGCTTTCTTACATACCGAAGAAGTCAGGCTCCGGGCTGTGGAGCCGGAAGATCTGGGACTGCTGGACAGAATGGAAAATGATGAATCGCTGTGGCAGCATGGAAATGTGACATGTCCATATTCCCGCTTTCAGTTGGAAAGATACATTGCCGAAAATTCAAACGATATTTATATCGACGGTCAGCTTCGGCTGATTATCGAACTTCGTGACGGGGAAACGGCAGGAGCTATCGATGTCTTTTCTTTCGACCCTCGTCATCGCCGTGCGGAACTGGGCATTGTTGTGCTCAAAGAGTTCCGCCGCAGGGGGATAGGTCGGGTGGCATTATCGCTTATGGAGCGTTATTGCTTCCGGTTTCTGGGTATACATCAGTTGTATGCGTATATTCAGAAAGAAAACACAGCCTGCCTGAACCTTTTTCATTCTTCGGGCTATGATACGACGGGAGTACTGAAAGACTGGCTGTATACAAGTGACGGTTATCGGGATGTATGCCTGTTGCAGAAGTTGAACACTTTAATTGCATGAAGGATATTGCGGGTATTTAGCCCATAGCTGATAGGGGTTGCCCAGTTCGTTCATACTGGTCTGCCATAGACCTCTGTAATTTTCGTCCAGCAAGTGCTGTTTGCTGGTTTCGCCTATTATCCAAGAATCTTCATTTATTTCCCTCTGGAGCTGTTCATTGTTCCATCCTGCATATCCGGCAAAGAAACGGATATGTCCTTCTATGGGGTTGCCTGCCAGAATATATTGTTGGATGGCCTCAAAATCTCCGTTTAAATATAATCCGTTTCCTAAGTCGAAGGATCCTTCCAGTTCGGGTAATGTATGGATGAAAAAGATTGTGTTACGTCCTACGGGACCACCTTTGTATACAGGGATGGAGGGGGCTGATTCCAAATTTGGAACGAGCTGATTCAGCGAAATATGATATCTGAAGTCTTTATTCATTACGATGCCCATACTTCCTTCCGAATTATGTGTTACCATCAGGACGACTGAACGGGCGAAATGATAATCATATAATAGAGGGGAAGCAATAAGAATACTTCCCGTATGCGGAAGCGCCTTATTTGATTTTACTTGAAAAATGCGCATATCCATAGTTATAACGTTTAATCACTACTAATGTAGTGAATAATTGTTGAAACGAAAAGAAATATTGTCTTTTTTATTAGAAATTTATATACGGACAGGCAACAAAAAAAAGCGATTACCGAAGTAATCGCTTTTCTGTGATTCCGCTGCGATTCGAACGCAGGACCCACGCCTTAGAAGGGCGTTGCTCTATCCAGCTGAGCTACGGAACCATCCTTAATGGAAGCGGTGCGTACGGGACTCGAACCCGTGACCCCATGCGTGACAGGCATGTATTCTAACCAACTGAACTAACGCACCAAATTTCTTTGTTTGCTATCTCTCTCGATTGCGAGTGCAAAGGTACTACTTTTTTTTATTCCTGCAAATATCTTGACCGTTTTTTTTGCAACAAAAGTAGCCTTTTTTCTCTAAGATGCTCATTATGAATATCTCTTAGGATAGCGGAAAAGAATGCTTAAAAGGGCTATGATACCTAAGGTTATGGGATAGTATAAATAACCGATAATGCTGATAGGAGATAATTTTGTCAGTTCCGCTGCTATCAGCATTTGTGCTCCGTAGGGAATGATTCCTTGTACGACACAGGAGAATATATCGAGTATGCTGGCGCTTTTCCGCTTATCTACCTTGAATTGTTCGGCAATGTTGCTTGCCAGCGGCCCTACTGTTATGATAGCTATTGTATTGTTTGCCGTACAGAAGTTGGCAAGGCTGACTAAAGCCGCAATGCTCAGTTCGGCACCTCTTTTATTTTTTACGTGTTGTGTCAGGCGATGTAGGATATAGTCTACTCCGCCGTTGAAGCGAATCAGCTCGAGCATACCTCCTGCCATCAGGGTAATGATGATAAGTTCTCCCATTCCGGTGATACCTTCTCCCATTGAAGCAAACCAGCCGAACAGGTCGAAGCTGCCGTATATAAAGCCGATGATGCCGGTAGAAAGCAAGCCGAGCAGCAGTACCAGCGTAACATTCATGCCGGCAATGGCTGTTCCCAGAACAATGAGGTAGGGGATTACCTTGCCCCATTCTATGGAATAGGCATTACTTGCCGATTCGACTTGTGCACCATAGATGATATAGTATATGAAAACAAGTAAGGCGGCAGGTACAGCAATCATAAAGTTTACCCGGAATTTGTCGCGCATGACACATCCTTGTGTACGGGTAGCGGCTATTGTGGTATCGGAAATGAAGGAAAGGTTGTCGCCGAAAAATGATCCTCCGATGACGAGTGCGGTCATAAAAGCCAGGTTGACATCTGTTTTGGCTGCAATACCTGCTGCTACGGGTACAAGAGCTACGATTGTTCCGACCGATGTTCCGATAGATAGTGAGATGAAGCAGGACGCAAGAAAGACTCCTGCCAGCAGCAGATTGTCGGGAAGTAGCATAAGTGTCAAGTTCACAGTGGCATCTATTGCTCCCATGGCTTTTGCAGACTGGGCAAAGGCTCCGGCCAGAATGAAAATCCAAAGCATCAGCATGATGTTTTTATTGGCTGCGCCTGACGAGTATTGCAGGACTCGGTCATTGAGGCTTAATCCTTTTGTTGTAGCTACAGCATAGATAGAAGCTACCAGAAATGCCACCGTGATGGGAACTTTATAAAAATCGTTGACGATTAATGACGTTACCAGATAGAGGCAAAGAAATACTACTAATGGCATCAAGGCCCAGCCGTTAGGCTTGTTGACGATGGGAGTTAGTTTGTTAAAGTCCATGTGATAGTTTTACTTATAATATTATATAAAGGAATCTCTGAAAATCATTTAGCGTGTTTCTCAGAGATTCCTTGTTTTTCCTCAGAAAACCGGCTGTGTGGTATAATACCGTCGTCGGCTTCCGAGAATTCTTGTTGGGTTATAGCGTTACACCAGTCTTGAAGATAGCAATTTCGCGGTAACCTTTCTTTTCATTGTTTACCCATTCTCCGCTTGCTACTTTAATGACATAGTCTATGAAACGTTTGCAGGTTACTGCCATTGGTTCATTTTCTACAATAACTCCCGCATTGAAATCGATCCATCCCGGCTTGTGTACTGCCAGACGAGAGTTCGTGGATATTTTCATTGTCGGGACATAAGTTCCGAACGGTGTGCCGCGTCCGGTTGTGAACAATATCATATGGCAACCGCAAGAGGCCAGTGCTGTAGCGGCAACCAGGTCATTTCCCGGAGCAGAAAGCAGGTTTAAGCCTTTGGTCTGCAGGCGCTCTCCGTAAGGCATCACGCCCGAAACATAACTCTTTCCACATTTCTGTGTACATCCCAATGCTTTTTCTTCCAGTGTTGAGATACCTCCGGCTTTATTTCCCGGTGAAGGATTTTCTCCTACCGGCTCACCGTGTGAAAGGAAATATTCCTTGAAATCGTTGATAAGATGTACAGTCTTTTCAAACAGTTCCGGAGTCTTGCAACGGTTCATCAGGATTGTTTCTGCACCGAACATTTCAGGAACCTCGGTCAGTACCGAAGTACCTCCCTGAGCAATCAGGAAATCGGAGAACATTCCCAGCAAAGGATTTGCTGTAATGCCCGAGAATCCGTCCGAACCACCACATTTCAATCCTACACGAAGTTCCGACAAAGGTATGTCGGTACGTACGTCCTGTTTGCATTTCGCATACAAGTCGCGTAAGATTTTCATGCCTTCTTCGAATTCATCGTCCACCTTTTGGGCTACCAGGAATTTGATTCTATCTTCATCGTACTTGCCGATAAATTCACGGAAGATGTCGGGCTGGTTGTTTTCGCATCCCAAACCTACGACCAATACGGCACCTGCATTGGGGTGAAGCACCATGTCGCGCAGAATCTTCTTTGTGTTTTCGTGGTCATCGCCCAACTGAGAGCATCCATAGTTGTGCGGAAACGCCATGATAGCATCAATTCCTTCTTCTTTGGTTTCGCGACGAAGCGCATCGGCCAGCTGATTTACGATACCGTTTACGCAGCCGACTGTCGGTATAATCCATATTTCATTGCGGATACCCACATCACCGTTTTTACGGCGATAGCCTTTGAAAGTAAGGTTTTCCTGTGGAATATCCAGCGAAACCTCTACCGGGTTGTATGTATAATCCAGCAATCCAGCCAGATTGGTCTTTATTTCTTTTTCACAAATCCAGCTACCTTGAGGTACATTTTTAATAGCATGTCCTATCGGATAACCGTATTTGATAATGTTGTCACCCTCGTTGAAGTCTTGCAGTGTTACTTTGTGTCCGGCGGGAATATCTGTCTTTAAGGTTATCTCCTGTCCGTCTACCTGGATTGTTTCGCCAGCTTTCAGAGGAGTAATGGCAACAGCAACGTTGTCTGCCGGGTTGATTTTTAGATAAGTTGTTTCCATAAATTATATGTTAGTTATTGTTGCTATGTGCATTTAAGTAGAAGTCGATGTTTTCTATTGTCAGCAGATTGATAGGCATATAGTTGCACTCTTTTACCTTTTTCTTCAGAATGAGGTGGTTGCAAAGGCTTTCTATGCTATAATATCCTTGCAGTGTAGGTTGTTGCGAAATAAGGAAGTCGATAGTTCCTGCGCGCATGCATGCAATGTTTCTATTTAACAAGTCATATCCTATCAGGTGAAAATCATGTCGCTGGTGCTTCATCATATATTCACCTATGATATACGATTTTGAGTTAAATGTGATGCCGTACGATATATCGGGATTCTTTTGGAAGAAATCATCCAGAATAGATTCGTCCTCTCCCGGCTGCTTGGCATAAAGATTCAGTTCGCGCATTTTCAGGTCGGGATGATGTTCCTTCATGTAGGCATAGAAACCTTCTTCCCGGTGCAACTGCTGGTTCGAGCCCAATCGTCCTTCGTTTATCTGCCGGAAAATAATAAGTTCCTTATTGTTTTGCATCAGCATTTTCATCATTCGGGCTGCGAAGTAGCCACTCTGATTGGCGTGTTGCCCATAGAATGCCAGCGGATTCAGTCGTGGAATATTTGAATCTATAAATATATAAGGTATATCACGTTGCTGAAGCTTTTGGGCTATTTGTTCGGTCTCGGTTTCAATAGTAGGAGAGAGAACCATGCCGTCCGGCTCCATAGCCAGCAAACGATTTCCTGCAGCCACAAACGAGCCGAATTCATACTGGTCATAATAATCGATATGCAAGGATATGTTGAAATCGGAAAAAGCTTTTGTTGCCTGCTTCATGCCTTTTTCAACATCTACCCAATAATCCCCTTCTGCGTGCATGGGCAGCAGGCAGGCAAATACATACTTTTTGTTCGATGCCAGTGCGCTGGCATACATATTGGGCTGATAATCAAGTTGCTTCAGAATGTTTTCCACTTTTTTGCGGCTTGCTTCCGAAACTCCCGTCCGTCCGTGCAGGACTCTGTCTACCGTACCGACGGAAACTTCCGCCATTTGGGCAATATCTTTTATGCGAATACGTTCTGTTTGTTTGTCCATATTCTTTACACCTTAATTTATATGTACAGGTCTTCCTTTTTTTATGAAAAAAATATTTCGATACAAATATATAACTTTTTTTGTTATTTTAAAAATAACTCGTACCTTTGTGTGCGTACACAAAGTGGATGTTGTCTATTAAATCGTTCGTATTTCAAGAAAATAGTATCCGTTTTGGCAGAAAGATTATCAAACTTATTATAAATAGTATAAAAATTATCTACAATGGGAAAAATTGTTACTTTAGGTGAGATCATGTTGAGATTGTCAACTCCGGGAAATACCCGTTTCGTGCAGTCTGATAGCTTTGATGTTGTATATGGTGGCGGCGAAGCAAATGTTGCTGTGAGCTGTGCCAACTATGGTCACGATGCATACTTCGTAACAAAGCTGCCGAAGCATGAAATCGGTCAGTCGGCTGTAAATGCACTGCGTAAGTATGGCGTTAAGACAGACTATATTGCTCGTGGTGGTGATCGCGTGGGTATTTATTATTTGGAAACGGGAGCTTCCATGCGTCCCAGCAAGGTGATTTACGACCGCGCTCATTCTGCAATTGCCGAAGCCGATCCTTCTGATTTCGATTTCGACGCCATTATGGAAGGGGCTGACTGGTTCCACTGGTCGGGCATTACTCCGGCTATTTCTGACAAGGCTGCCGAACTGACCAAGCTTGCTTGTGAAGCTGCAAAACGTCATGGAGTAACAATTTCTGTAGACTTGAACTTCCGTAAGAAACTTTGGACTAAGGAAAAAGCTCAGTCTATCATGCGTCCGTTGATGCAGTATGTAGACGTTTGTATCGGCAATGAAGAGGATGCAGAACTCTGTCTGGGCTTCAAACCCGAGGCTGATGTAGAAGGAGGTAAGACAGATGCTGAAGGCTATAAAGGTATCTTTACGGCAATGGCTAAGGAGTTTGGCTTCAAATATGTCGTTTCTACTCTGCGTGAATCATTCTCGGCTACTCACAATGGCTGGAAGGCAATGATTTATAATGGAAAGGAATTCTATACTTCCAAACATTATGATATTGATCCGATTATCGACCGTGTAGGTGGTGGTGACTCATTCTCAGGTGGTATTATTCACGGTTTGCTGACTAAGTCGAACCAAGGTGAAGCACTGGAATTCGCTGTAGCGGCTTCTGCTTTGAAGCATACTATTAACGGCGACTTTAATATGGTTTCGGTAGAAGAAGTTGAAGCACTGGCCGGAGGTGATGCAAGCGGACGTGTTCAGAGATAAATTAGCATAGAATAATAATAGTTGGTTATAAAATAAAAGATGGCAAAATTTGATAAAATCGCCGTGTTGAACAAAATCGGTTCAACCGGTATGGTCCCCGTATTCTATCACAAGGATGTAGAAATCGCAAAGAAAGTAGTTAAGGCTTGTTACGACGGCGGAGTGCGTGCATTTGAATTTACAAACCGTGGTGATTTCGCTCACGAAGTATTTGCCGAAGTTGTGAAATTTGCAGCCAAAGAATGTCCGGAAATGGCAATGGGTGTAGGTTCTGTTGTCGATCCTGCTACTGCTGCTTTGTACATTCAGCTGGGAGCTAACTTTGTAGTTGGTCCGTTGTTCAACCCCGAGATAGCAAAAGTATGCAACCGTCGTTTGGTTCCTTATACTCCGGGCTGCGGAAGCGTATCGGAAGTTGGCTTTGCTCAGGAACTGGGATGCGATCTTTGTAAGATTTTCCCGGGCGATGTGCTGGGTCCGAAACTGGTAAAAGGAATGCTTGCTCCGATGCCTTGGTCTAAACTGATGGTGACAGGTGGAGTGGAACCGACTCAGGAAAATCTGACTGCATGGATTAAGGCAGGGGTATTCTGCGTAGGTATGGGCTCTAAACTCTTCCCGAAAGATAAAGTCGCAGCCGAAGACTGGGCTTATGTGACAGAAAAATGTAAAGAAGCTCTGGGTTATATCGCAGAAGCTCGCAAATAATAGAGAACGGAAAGTTCATTTTGTTTAAAGGTGTATAAAGCGAGAGGCATCGTGAAGTGTAAGCGTATACTTTACGATGCCTTCTCATTTTCCTTTTCATGGTTGCCGCAAAGCGAATTCGGATGTCGGCGGCTCTTCCGGAATTTCTCTCGACGTTTTTTGAAAATCTGTACAAAAGATTTTATTTTTTGTACAAAAAATAGTGCCGATTCCCTGATGTCTTTTTTATATATGCTTATCTGAAATATCATTCTTGCCGGACTTCTCCGGAAAAAGGAGAGAAAAGAGAACTGTCTGTTGCCGCAAATTACAAAAACAGGGTGAGCAACGGAATGGTTACTACCGACAACAGCGTTGTGATGAACGTGCCTTGTGCCATAATGGTTTCTCCCTTTTCATACTGTATGCAGAACAATGTGCCATAAGAAGCTACAGGCATGGCAGCCAGCACTACATTGATGTTGGCAATGGTCGGGTCGACCTGACATAATCTTGACAGATACAGAATGAAAAGAGGAATGATAAACAAACGCAAGGCTGCCGTGAGATAGATGCTGGAAGTGCCCAACATGCGCCGGATAGGTATTTGTGCAATGGAAGAACCGATAATGAGCAGGGCAGAAGGAACGGTCATGTTGCCCAGCAGAGTGAACGGTGTGCTGATGACTTTGGGCGGCACCCATCCGGTTGCCACTATTAAGATAGAAAGATAAGAAGCTATCATGGCCGGACAATACAGCGTGTCCCATTTGAATTTCATTTTTCCCTGGTCGCCCGAGATGAAAAGTGTGCCGAAGACAAATATCAGTAAGGTACTGGGAAAATTGAGTATGCTGGCGTAGAAGACGGCGCTGGCCCCGAAAATAGAAGCCACGATAGGATATCCGATAAATCCTACATTGCCGAAAGCCAGCATGAAACTGTAGATGCCCCGGTCGGTTACTTTTACGGGAAGATAGCGTGGAAGCAGGAATCCGGCACCGATCAGTACCACATAGGTGGCAAATCCGACGATGAGCAGAGGAAGTATCAGGTGCTTGTCGGGCAGTGTGTCGCCCATTACTGACGAAAGAATCAGGCTGGGACATGCTACGTTGATGACAAAGACAGACAACTTGCGGTCGAAATCCGCATCCATCATTTTTTTCTTGCTTATGATGTATCCCACAACTACCAGTATGAAGAGGATAATCATTTGCGTTACGATTGCGTTCATATGCTTGTTCGATTTTTGTGTTTAGCTGGTTTCACAGGAAGCCGGGCAAAGTTAAGGATTATTTCAGCTCGTTGTTCCGCCTGTTTCCTTTGTTTCAAAAAATTAAATCCAGAGGAAACCGAAATGAGGCTGGAATCCTGTTTGTGTGAATATTAGTTTAAAAAGTTTTCCATATATCCATTTTTCTTATAAATTTGCAACCTAATTTTGGGGCGGTTATACCCAGATGATAAGAGAAGTAAGATAAAAACAACATAATTATGAGTAAAAAATTTACTGAATATTCGCAGCTCAACCTTTCTGAGGTGAACAAGGAAGTGCTGAAGAAATGGGATGAAAACGATGTTTTCTCCCGCAGTATGACAGAACGTGAGGGACATCCGTCTTTCGTATTTTATGAAGGTCCTCCTTCGGCAAACGGCATGCCGGGTATTCACCACGTGATGGCTCGTACAATTAAGGATACATTCTGCCGCTTCAAGACGATGAAAGGCTTCCAGGTTAAGCGTAAGGCAGGCTGGGACACACACGGACTGCCGGTGGAACTGGGCGTAGAAAAAGCGCTGGGCATTACGAAAGAGGATATCGGTAAGACTATTTCTGTTGCAGAGTACAACAGACATTGCCGTACAGACGTCATGAAGTTTACCAAAGAATGGACCGATCTGACTCATAAGATGGGGTATTGGGTAGACTTGGAAAATCCTTATATTACATACGACAACCGTTATATTGAAACTTTGTGGTGGCTGCTCAAGCAGCTTTACGGCAAAGGTCTGCTTTATAAAGGCTATACTATCCAGCCGTATTCGCCGGCTGCCGGTACAGGACTGAGTTCGCACGAGCTGAACCAGCCGGGATGTTACCGCGACGTAAAGGATCTTACGGTAGTGGCTCAGTTTAAGATGAAGAACCCGAAACCGGAAATGGCTGAATGGGGTACACCTTATTTTATTGCGTGGACAACAACTCCGTGGACTTTGCCTTCGAATACTGCTCTTTGTGTAGGTCCGAAGATTGATTATGTAGCCGTTCAGACTTACAACGGATATACTGGCGATAAGATGACTGTAGCTCTTGCCAAACCGTTGCTGTATGCTCACTTCAACAAGAAGGCTGAAGGTCTGGCTCTGGAAGATTACAAGCAGGGCGACAAGCTGATACCTTTCAAGGTTGTAGGCGAATATAAGGGTACTGATCTGGTAGGTATGGAGTACGAACAGCTTATTCCATGGGTAAAACCTGTTGAAACAACTGAAGACGGAAGCTGGAAAGAGGCTTCGGCTAAGGCGTTCCGTGTCATCCCGGGTGACTATGTAACTACCGAAGATGGTACAGGTATCGTACATATTGCTCCTACTTTTGGTGCGGACGATGCGAACGTAGCACGTGCAGCAGGCATTCCGTCGCTGTTTATGATTAACAAGAAAGGCGAAACACGTCCGATGGTAGACCTGACCGGTAAATTCTATTTGCTGGATGAACTGGATGAAACATTCGTAAAAGAATGTGTTGACGTAGAAAAGTATAAAGAATATCAGGGACGCTGGGTAAAGAATGCATACGATCCTCAGTTTACGATTGATGGAAAATACGATGAGAAGGCTGCTCAGGCTGCCGAATCGCTCGATGTATACATCTGCATGATGCTGAAACAGGCAGGTCTGGCATTCAAGATGGAGAAGCATGTACATAATTATCCGCACTGCTGGCGTACAGACAAGCCGGTACTTTACTATCCGCTCGACAGTTGGTTCATCCGCTCTACGGCTTGTAAGGACCGTATGATTGAATTGAACAAGACGATCAACTGGAAGCCGGAATCTACGGGTAGCGGACGTTTCGGCAAATGGCTGGAAAACCTGAACGACTGGAACTTGAGCCGTTCGCGTTACTGGGGTACTCCGCTTCCTATCTGGCGCAGCGAAGAAGGAGAAGAAATCTGTGTAGGTTCGGTAGAAGAACTGTACAACGAAATTGAAAAATCTGTTGCAGCCGGATTCATGACTGAGAATCCTTATAAGAAGCTTGGCTTTGTTCCGGGTGTATATACTAAAGAAAACTACGATAAGATTGACTTGCATCGTCCGTATGTAGACGACATTATATTGGTTTCTGCCAGTGGCAAGCCGATGAAGCGTGAAAGCGACCTGATAGATGTTTGGTTCGATTCGGGTGCTATGCCTTATGCTCAGTTGCACTATCCGTTCGAGAATAAGGAAATCGTAGATAACCGTTCTTATTATCCTGCTGACTTTATCGCTGAAGGTGTGGACCAGACTCGTGGATGGTTCTTTACACTTCATGCTATCGCTACAATGGTGTTCGACAGTGTGGCTTACAAGAATGTAATTTCCAACGGTCTTGTGCTCGACAAGAACGGAAACAAGATGTCAAAACGCTTGGGCAATGCTGTCGATCCGTTCGGTGCTATCGAAAAATTCGGTTCCGACCCGTTGCGTTGGTATATGATAACCAACTCATCGCCGTGGGACAACCTGAAATTCGATACCGATGGGGTAGACGAAGTACGCCGTAAATTCTTCGGTACACTGTATAATACTTATTCGTTCTTTGCACTGTATGCAAATGTCGACGGATTTACATACGCAGAAGCTGATGTTCCGGTAGCAGAACGTCCGGAAATCGACCGCTGGATATTGTCTTTGCTCAACTCGCTGATCAAGAATGTGGATGCTTGCCTCAATGATTACGAACCGACAAAGGCTGGACGTCTGATTACAGACTTCGTAAACGACAACCTGAGTAACTGGTACGTTCGTCTGAACCGTAAGCGTTTCTGGGGAAGCAACATGTCGACCGACAAACTTTCTGCTTATCAGACTCTTTATACTTGCTTGGAAACGGTTGCCAAACTGATGGCTCCGATTGCTCCGTTCTATGCAGATCGTCTGTATATGGATCTGATAAGCGTAACCGGACGTGACAGCGTGGTATCTGTTCATCTGGCTAACTTCCCGGTTGCCGACGAAAGCCTGATCGATACAGAGCTTGAGGCACGTATGCAGATGGCACAGGATGTAACTTCCATGGTACTGGCATTGCGTCGTAAGGTAAACATCAAGGTTCGCCAGCCGCTGCAGTGTATCATGATTCCGGTAGTGGATGAAGAACAGAAACGTCATATCGATGCGGTAAAAGACCTTATCATGACCGAAGTAAACGTGAAGGAAGTCCGTTTTGTAGAAGGAGCTTCCGGCGTACTCGTGAAGAAGGTAAAATGCGACTTCAAGAAACTTGGCCCGAAATTCGGCAAGCAGATGAAGGCTGTAGCTGCTGCTGTAGCAGGCATGAGCCAGGAAGCTATTGCCGAACTGGAAAAGAATGGCAAATATACGTTCCAGCTCGACGGTGGAGAAGCCGTAGTAGAAGCTTCCGATGTAGAAATCTTCAGCGAAGATATACCGGGATGGCTGGTTGCCAATGAGGGTAAGCTGACTGTAGCTTTGGAAGTAACCGTTACGGAAGAGCTGAAGCGTGAGGGTATCGCCCGTGAACTGGTGAACCGAATCCAGAATCTTCGTAAGAGCAGTGGCTTCGAAATCACTGACAAGATAAATATTGTCTTGTCGAAAAATCCGAATACGGATGATGCAGTGAACGAATATAATACTTATATTTGTAACCAAGTTTTGGCAAACTCACTGACATTGGCTGATGAAGTTGCTGACGGAACAGAATTAAACTTTGATGACTTCTCGCTTTATGTGAAGGTTACCAAATTGTGATATTGAACCCATAAGGATGTAATGCGCTGCGTTGCTCCTGCAAGAAAGCTCTCTTTCGGAAAAGAAGCTGCGCGGCGGATTTCAGACCTTAGACTATTATTAACTTTTAAACACTAAATCTTATGGCTGAAAAAACAAGATATTCTGACGCTGAACTCGAGGAGTTCCGTGCCATTATCATGGAAAAACTTCAGCTCGCTGAGCGCGACTATGAGAAATTGAAGAGCAGTATAATGAATGCCGACGGTAATGACACTGATGATACATCACCTACTTACAAGGTTTTGGAAGAAGGTGCCAATACGTTATCAAAAGAGGAAACAACTCGTCTGGCAGCTCGACAACTGAAGTTTATTCAAAACTTGCGTGCAGCATTGGTGCGTATCGAGAACAAGACTTATGGCATTTGCCGTGAAACAGGAAAACTTATTCCTGCAGAAAGGCTCCGTGCCGTACCTCATGCTACTCTGAGTATCGAGGCTAAACAGCATGGCAAGAAATAATTTGATGATAGATTTGTCATTCAGATAGGCGAAGTGGGGAAAATAGGGCTCCATTTATGCCTGCCTGAATGACAAATATGTTAATGAATATAGGTATTTATGAAGAAATTTTTGACACAAGGACGTCTGGCGGCTTTGATTGTTGTTGCAGTATTGCTGATTGATCAGGTAATAAAGATATGGATAAAGACGCATATGTATTTGCATGAAAATATCTATATAACCGACTGGTTTTACATCTATTTTACGGAGAATAACGGAATGGCTTTTGGTATGGAAGTATTGCCGAAACTGTTTCTGACTTTGTTCCGCATCGTAGCTGTAGTGCTGATTACCTGGTATCTGCATAAAATTACTACGCAGAAGGAAAGGTTGAAAACCGGATATGTCGTGTGTCTGGCGTTTATTCTTGCCGGAGCAATAGGTAATATTATCGACTGTGTGTGCTATGGAGAGATATTCAGTGAGAGCACGCACTATCAGATTGCATCGTGGGTTCCGGTAGGTCAGGGCTATGCCGACTGGCTTCATGGTAGGGTAGTGGATATGTTTTACTTCCCGATTATTGATACACACTGGCCGGAGTGGATGCCCCTGTGGGGAGGTGAACGCTTTATCTTCTTCAGCCCTATTTTTAATTTTGCCGATGCGTCAATCAGTTGCGGCATTATCTGCTTGCTTCTCTTTTATAGCAGTTACCTGGGTAAGAATATGCATTCGAAAGATGTCAAAGAAGTAAAATGATGAAAAAGCGGACTGGTTGGTTATGTACTGTTGTGCTTCTGGCTGGAATGGCTGGTTGCGGCAAGAAGATTCCGGATGATATTATTCAGCCGGATGCTATGGAAAGTCTGTTGTACGATTATCATCTGGCTTCTACCATGAGTAACTCTTTGTCGTATACAGAGAATTATAAGAAGGATGCTTACTATAAGTATGTCTTCGAGAAGCATCATGTCACTGAAGAAGAGTTCGATTCGTCAATGGTATGGTATACGCGTAACAGCGATCAGTTGGCAACTATCTATCAGAATTTGCAGAGGCGTCTGGAAAGTGAGGAGAATCACATGAAGGTACAGGTGGCCAAACGCGATAATCAGATAGACGTTTCCATGTCGGGTGATACGGTCGATGTATGGCAGGACCGTACATTGTACTGGCTTTCGTCTTCTAATCTGACCAATAAGCTGGTGTTCGATTTGAAAGCTGATACAACGTTCAAGCCTCACGATGCTATGGAACTGACTGCCAACTTCCATTTTATGCCGAAAACGGGCCGTGCTTCGGGTAAGGCGATTATGGCACTTAACTTCTATTTTGACAATGACAGTGTACAGGGGCTTACTCGTATGATAACCAGTTCGGGCAGACAGCGCTTGTATGTGCGTGCCGATTCGGCTTTTACGATTCGCAGTATCAGCGGTTTTGTGTATTACATGGACGAAAAGAATCCGGAAACCAGTGTGCTGGTTGACAATATTCGTCTTACTCGCTACCATAATCTGGAAGAGGAAAAGGCAGAAATGGATACGATTCCGCATATAGAGCCTCCTGTGGAACAGCCGAAAGAATTGCCTAAGCCATTGGAACAGAAGGCTAAAATGGATGAAAAGGTGCAGGTTCAGCCTATGCGAAAAATGGAAAACCGCAAATGAAACGGTTTGCGACGCACAGAGTATACAGCTTGCTCACGGCAGAGCTAAAATCTTCTCAAGTACTGGAACTCGATGAAGAGGGTGGTGTGAGTGAGCTTTATCCGTTGACGGAAGAAATATGTGCTACCGAGTGGCTTCCCGGACTTGTTCTTCTTTCTCCGTTTCCTGTAGCGGTATGTCCGGGAGAATGCTTTGCCGATTTCATCAAACGGATGGAGGGTAATCTATTCCCTCATTCTGCCGTGCGGGCATATTGGATACATCCGTTTAATGTTTCGGCTATGGAGTTTGTAAAAAACAGCCGCATTGTCCTGTTAAAGTGATGGCTCAAAAGCAACTCTTCTTCGGAATTCGGCACAGACGATGGCGGTAGCTACAGCTACATTCAGCGATTCGCTTGTTTCACATCCTTGCGGATAATTGGGAATCAGCAGACGATGACTGACCTTTTGCGCAATCTGTTCGCTGATACCGTTTCCCTCATTTCCCATGATAATGATTCCATTTTTAGGAAGTGGCTGGGTATAGATATTCTCTCCGTTGAGGAATGTACCGAAAATAGGAATGTTTTTTTCAGAAGCCTTTCCGATGAAGTCGGATAAATTGCAGTAATGCAGCTTGACGCGGGCGATGGCTCCCATTGTTGCCTGTACGGTTTTGGGATTGTAAATGTCGGCAGTACCGTTCGAGCAGAATATATGTTCGATGCCAAACCAGTCGGCAATACGTACAATCGTTCCCAGATTTCCCGGATCTTGTACATCGTCCAGCGCCAGACAGAGAGAATTATTGGCTACATCTGCATCGAATTTGTAGTGAGGCTGATCGAAAACAGCAAGTACTTCTTGCGGTGTTTTCAACAGGCTTGCCCGTGAAAGCTCTTCGTGAGTGACTTCTATTGTTTCGGTAGCCAGCAGGCGAGGATGGCTTTGCAGCCATTGTTCCGTTGCTAATATGAGGCGGCATGAGAAATGACCGATTAGATCATTGACCAACTTGTTTCCTTCTGCCAGAAAGACTTGCTCTTCCTTCCGGTTCTTTTTCAACTCCAGCGAACGGATATATTTAATCTTGTTTTTGCTTAGCATGGGCTTTTGTGTATAAAATAACAAATATTCACTGACAAAGCTAAGAAGATATTTTTAATTATTGCCTATCTTTGCAGATAAATCTGCTTATTCCGGTTTGTTTTAAAATGAAGAAAACGACTCTTTTACATATCAGTCTTATGGGTATTGTCTTGCTGCTGGCAGGATGTTCTGTCAATAAATTTATTCCCGAAGGAAGCTATTTGTTGGACGATGTGAAGATTGAATCGGATAATAAGGAGATTAAGTCATCTCAGATGAACCTGTATGTGCGTCAGACTCCGAATGCCAAATGGTTTAGTCTGTTCCGCTTTCCGATGTATATATACAGTGCTTCAGGACTGGATTCTACGAAGTGGATTAATAAGTTCTGGCGTAAACTGGGAGATGCTCCAGTTGTTTATAGCCGGGATGCGGCCCGTGAAACGCAGGAGGAAATAGAAAAGGCCGTACGTAATATGGGATATATGGGAGCCGTTGTCGACTTGGAGGAAGAGACCAAGGGCAAACGTATGAAGGTTTCGTATCAGATTCATTCCGGTTCACCTTATATTATAGATCACATTGCTTACGATATTTCTGATTATAAAATACGTGATTTTCTGGAATCAGATTCGGCCAGAACATTATTGCACGAGGGAATGCGTTTCGATGTCAATACACTCGACGAAGAACGTCAGCGCATTACTCAGTATTTGCAGAATAGAGGATATTATCGTTTCAATAAAGATTATATCACGTTTCAGGCAGATACTATGCTGAATACGCATAAAGTAGGGCTCACGCTGGAACTGGCTCCGTTTCGTTCTCGCAAGGAAGACCAGCCGGGGGAGCATCGTCAGTATAAGATCCGTAACGTAAATTATATGCTGGATGCTGATTTTTCAGCACTTTCGGCCGAAGCTCTTCAGGAGTTTGATTCTATCCGTTCCGGAGATGTCAATCTGTATTATAAAGACAAGCTGTTCTTGCGTCCGAGAGTATTATCCGATTATAACTTTCTCACTCCCGGTAAGTTGTACCGAAGCAGGGACGTGCAGAATACTTACTCGGCTTTGAGTCGCCTTTCTATTCTGAAATATTCCAATATTCGCTTCGATGAAGTTTTGGATAACGACTCGGCTTATCTGGATGCTTATGTATTGCTTTCGAGAAACAAGAATAAATCTCTTTCGTTTGAGGTGGAAGGAACTAACTCGGCCGGGGACCTTGGAGCTGCAGCATCTGTTTCATATACACATCGTAACTTGTTTAAAGGTTCCGAAACGTTTACGATAAAGCTGAGAGGTGCATACGAGGCAGTGACTGGCTTGGAAGGTTATACCAATAGTAACTACATGGAATATGCAGTGGAAAGCAGTTTGAATTTTCCGGAATTCATGTTTCCATTCCTTTCGTCTGATTTTAAAAAGCGTATTAAGGCCACATCTGAAGTCAGCATGAAGTACAACTGGCAGATTCGTCCGGAGTTTGAACGTACGCTGGCTTCGGCAGGATGGAGTTATCGCTGGACACGTCGGGGAAAATCTACTCATCGCTTTGACTTATTGGATATAAACTATATCTACATGCCTTATACATCGCCCACATTCGATGATTATTTGAACCGAATGGATGAAGTCAATCCGTTATTACGTCATAGTTACGAAGACCTGTTTATTGTGCGCATGGGATATACATATACCTATAACAGTGCGGCTGGCGGTCGTCTTTCTGCGGGAAACCGGAATTCCTACTCCATACGTTTCAATATAGAAGAAGCCGGAAACCTGTTGTATGCATTTTCTCGTCTGATAAATAAAAATCCCCGATACGGAGAGGCGTATAAGTTGGCGAATATTGATTTTGCACAGTACGTAAAGGCTGATATCGATTATGCAAAGAATTTTGTAATTGATGAACGGAATTCACTTGTCTTTCATGCCGGACTGGGAGTCGCCGTTCCTTATGGAAATTCCAAAAGTTTGCCCTTCGAGAAGTTATATTTTTCGGGAGGAGCCAACAGTGTGCGTGGATGGCGTGTACGTTCATTAGGACCTGGCTCTTATCGTGGAGACGGAAATACGATAGATTACGTGAACCATACGGGAGATATTAAACTCGATCTGAATCTGGAATATCGTACTTTCTTATTTTGGAAGCTGAACGGCGCTGCATTTATCGATGCCGGAAATATATGGAACATACGCAATCAGGGTATTCAGACAGAAGGCGTGTTTAAATTTAACCGCTTTTACAAGCAGCTTGCGGTATCGTATGGCTTAGGAATTCGCTTCGATCTTGATTTCCTGATACTGCGTTTTGATGGAGGTATGAAGGCGATTAATCCGATGTACACGGGTCGTGACCATTTTCCTATCATATCACCCAACTTTAAACGTGATTTTGCCTTTCATTTTGCTGTTGGATATCCGTTTTAATAATTATAATATGGAAGAAAGAAAAATTTATAAGAAAGAAGAATTGAAGGCTTTACGTGATTGGTTTGCCAGTCAGAATCTGCCTCAGTCTTTACAGGTAGATAAAGCAACCTATATTCCCAATCTGAAAGAAACAGTGGAACGTTTGTTTAATCAGGCGGAAGTGTGTTTTGAAAACCCCAAAATGCAAGGTTGTCTGATATTGCTGGAGAATATTAAGGCTAAGCTCATAAGCTGATAATAATGGGAACAAGTTCCTGAACTAACGTTTTGAGAAGAATTATATCGTTTAAGAGGGCTGATTTCACAAACGGAATCAGCCCTCATTTTTATTGAACTTATGCATTTCTTTTAACAGCGATTGGTAAAAATGAGTACACATAATCTTGCTGTTTCCTTTAAGAATAGAAACATTTTTGCCAGATTCTCTCTCGCTGGTTGTATTATTTGATCCATAAAGCAAGCAGGTGTCGGCTACTTATACAGATTTAACCTCCTCGTCATTGCCGGTTGTCGGAGTATAAGCCGGCTTGGGTTGAGGAATACTGAAGCTGGCATCTGCAAAAAGTTCGGCAAGACCGGAAATCTGCTTTAGGCGAAGCAGTTCATCACGGTCCATTCCTATATTTTTCATAATCCATTGGTCGGACATTCCCGCTTTATCCAGTTCGGCAACAATATTCGACATGAGTTCAATGTTATGTGTGCCTCGCGCACGATTGTGGCGAATAGTAGATCCGATGCGGTTAGATAAGTCCTTGTCAATCACTACCACAGGAAGTAATCCCTTTTCGCGTTCATAAATACGCTTCGATGTCTTTAAAACGGTATACCGGTGAAATCCGTCGACCAGGATATATTTATCTTCCGTTTTGTCGTAATAGCATACACAAGGCATGGTAAATCCATCTTCCCAAATAGATAATTCCAGCAATTTCATTTCGGGAGGAGCTACTACATTAGGATTATAATCGTTTGCTACGACTTTTTCTACAGGGATAGCCTTCACATTATATACCGGACTTTTATAATCATTGTTTGTCATCGCCAAATGTTTTTGTAATTTTCCATAATTTGATTTTTCTTACTGATTTCCTCTTTGGTAGGAGAGAAACCCATATATTTGCAGGCATGGTCATTGCGAAGTATGCAGATACACATTCTTTTATAGGTTGGGATTTCTCTGAATTCTGGAATGTCGACATCTTCCTGATACTCCATTTTGACAGGATGCTTCCGCGTATGATAGTTACTTTTGTCTACAACCTCAATTGGAATTTTTGCGTCAATCAGTTTCTGGATGACATCATCGCTGAGGCATCCTCCTTTCGTCCGCCAGAATTTGATGCTCACATCCAGGCGTCGTAAATAACCGTTTCGCGTTTTTTCCGGTAGTGTGGAAAGTAAAAAATACATAAACGATTTCCATGTATATCCTTCGGGCAGTCGTATTTTTTGTCGTGCCGTAGCATGTGTACTACCATAAATGGCCGAAAAGTTAACACCGTTTACACGTCCTACCATTTTTCCCCACGTATCAGGATCGATAGCCTTGTAGAGTGCCAGACTTTCTATCGCTTCGCTGATGAAAGGACTTGCCACCCGCTGCCGGTCCAGACTGACTCCTGCCTTGTAATACAGGTCGTATAGCGGATTATAATCCCATTTAAATTTACCATTGGCTGTCCATATATCTGTTGTCCGCCAGTCGTATATTGGATAAGCATTATAGATATCATTTCCAATCTTGGAGGTCCATATATACTTGTGGTATAAAATATTCTTGGGGACCTGGAAGATACAGCGCCAGCGACTGAAGCTTTCTTGCGTACGTATTCCCACCAGACAGCAAGTACGTGTTGCTTTTTTCTTTTTATGAAGCCACTGTGCGAAATAAAGCTGGAAGTCATAATCCCATGTTTCCGGCTTCAATTCCGGGAAGTCTTTAATGGTCATGGCATTTTTAGGCATCTTCCGGACCCATAAATCTTTCATTTCTTCATCCCACGGCCGCCAGTACGACTGATACATGGAGGTGGAAGTCGCTACACGGAATGGTAGGCAGATACGATAAACATCGAGTATGTCTTTGTTTTTTTCCAGAATCTGGTCCACAAAGTCGATTGTCATTTTATATTGTATTTCGTAATCCATGTGAAATACACCGATCTTACGCTTCAGATTGTTTCGCCGTATGTAATCGATACATAGGTTCAGCAACACGCCGCTGTCTTTCCCTCCGGAGAAAGATACATAAATGTTGTCGAATTCATTGAAGATTACGCGCAGGCGTTCCTGAGTTAGTTCGTAGACATTTTTAGGCTTCTGAGCTATTTCTTTCATTGTATCTTCTGCATTTTGATGTATAATTTCCAACTCTTTATCACTTCAAATCCCTTTTGGGCAAACAAATGCTGATGAGGAGTTTGTACAACAGCCAGTAATGGCAGCGTACTTTCTCCCTCGTCTGCAACAATTGCATCAAGCAGTGTCCCTATTGTTTCGTTATGACCTTCAGGCCCTGCATAATAGTTGTTGATGATATGTTCCTTCTTGCGTAAATCCAGTGGAATAAATCCTGCCACTTTACGCTTTTCTACTGCAATATACCATACAAACTGTTCTCCTGTTTTAAATGGATATCCGTTGTTGTATTGCAGAACTTTAGGATTCATCACCAGCGGTCCTACCAGTTGATATAGTTGTTTGTCGGTTCCTTGTAATTTAAGTATTTGAATCATTGCTAATTATTTATGCGTACTTAGCAAAGATACTTAAAAAAGGTCAGACTTACAATTTCTGATCAGAAATCAGCCGGGCAATACGTGTCTTGCTTTGTGCTCCCTTTGTCAGGAGATAAACATGTTTGTATGCATCGCGGTTCAGCTCCGTAGGCGAACCGTTTATCAGAATGATATTACGGTCGTTGGCAAATTTCAGGATTCCGTTTACGTTGTTAGGATGCAACTTACCGATTTCGTCCATCATACAGTGCAGTTTGAAATCCTTGAATTTTTGCGAAGCACTTTCCTTGAATACGTTCAGCAGCATGATATTAATCATGGCTTTTACCAGAATATCCGTACCTTCCGAACCCACATTCGACAACTTTTCCACGAATCCGGTATCGTTGTTGTTTTCTACGATGCGGAAACGTAACTCAAATGAATCATACAACCGGATTTTATCGTACCGGTAAGCATGCATTTCCTTAATGAAATCGCGCAGCAAAGCAATTGCTTCCTGCTTGACCAGTTGCTCATTTTCACTCGAAAACAGGTTCGTGCCTGGAGTAAGGTCGTAAGCATGTTCGTTGTAATACTTCTGTATAGCTCGCAAGGAATTGACCACTCGGTTGCTACTTTCCTCCACTTTCATTTCAATCCGTTGGATAACCCCGACAAAATTGCAGGTCTGGAATCCCTTGTTGACCTTGTTTATCAGGTCGTGGATGTCGCTTTCCGAGGCAGTCAGCATCGACGTATCCATGCTGATACGCTTGAATATGTCGGAATGTTCATTGTTGATACGACGGACAAATTCACTGATTTTATTCTCTTCCACGAAGTCGTGCAATTCATCGGCAAAACGTATGTACTCCCAGTCCTCGTTGAACTTCGTCTTAAACTTGAAGGTATTGTCCTCGTCGAAGTGCCCTGTAAAGAGATTGACTTCCTTGCGCAGGCGACTCTGCAATTGCATATACTGATTTTCCATGCGTCCCAGTTCCTCAATCAGTTCGATACAGCTTTTCTGTACGGCGACGTCCGTATCCGGACAGCTTCCCGGTCGGAAAATATCCTGATGAGGTTTATACCAGTCGTAGGCCGGAATCTTTTCGTAAGCTTCCAGATTGCTGGAGAATACGCGCACGTTTTCTTCCGCTTCATGCAGCGTTTTACCAAGTTTGTCAATTTCCGTTTGCAAGGCACCTGCTTCCTTGCGAAGCACTTCCTTTTCATTGTTGAGCAAACGTTTCTGTTCGTCATATTCACGTTTCCATTCCGGAATGTGATCCATCAAGTCGCGTTTGTCCTTTTGGTACTCGATAAGTAGAGTAGCATGGTCTTTGATAAACAACAGTTCCTGCTCGATGTCCTGTAACTGTTTGGCGATGTCTTGCAGGCGTTCTGTATCAGCACCTTGAGTATGAAGCTCTTTCTGCATTTCGTTTTCGTAGTCTGCCTTGACCGATGCGATACGCTTCTGCTCCTCTTGCTCCTCTTTCCGTATGGTTTCTGCCTGCTCTGCCTTTTCATTCGTCAGGTTCTGTTGCAGACTGTTCCATTCCTGCTTCAGTCCATTCAGTTTATCCGTTTTTTCTTTGTTCAGGTTATTCAACTTGTTTTCTGTCAGTTTCAGTTCATTTTGAGCCTGAACTTTTTGAGCTTCCAGTTCGTGCAGTTTCCGTTCCCTCTCTTCTTGAGCCTTTTTCTTCCAGTTTTCTAAGTCGAGCATGTCCTGCTGATATTGTCTTTCCAGCTTTTCCAGTTCATATTCTTGCAGTGAGATTACATCCTTCTGCTCTTTTATCTTTGGCTGATATTTGCCTTTCAAGGCCTCTTCCAGTTCTTCCTTTTCCTTTTGCAGGTGAGCAATCTCGGATGCAATCTCTTCCAGTCGGCGTATGCCCGCTTCTTTTTCTTTCTGATAATCGTTGATAGACTTGATATGACGGTCTATTCCAGCCAGATTGATGGAAATACCATAGAAAGATTCGCCGTTATCGTGCAACTGAGGCGATAATCCTGTTTGCCAGAGAATCGATTCATCGCACAGCTTACCGATGTTCTCTTCCCAGCCCGGTTTGTTGTCCTTCAGCCAGCCCTGCAATGTGTTGCGGCTGTTCTGCAAGAAAGTTTCCAGTTCGTCGACACGCGGTTTCAATTGCTGCTGTTCAGCCTGCAACCGGACAAGCGCATCGTCTTTTTCTTTCATGCCGTTTTGCAGTTCACCTTCCCATTTCAAGGTTATTTCCTTGATAATGAGCTGAGCATTGTCGATACGGTTTTTTTTGCTCATGTGCATACCCGTATACGACTGTATGCGATGTTTCAGTTCTTCCTGTTCGGCTTCGAAGAAAACTTCCTTGCGGCAAAGCTGCATCTGATAGTCGATAGCCGTCAGTGCACTCTGTTTCTCACTTTTTTCCGGATGCAATTGTTGCGAGAGCTGTTCGTATTCCTGATACAAAGCTTCCGTAGCAGCTTCATGGCGTCGGCGTCCTTCCTCGATACGCGTATTGTATGTGTTATTCAATTCATCCAGTTGCTTGAGTTTTGCTTCGTGAATTTTGTTCCACTGCTCGTCGAGGCTTTGGATAAGCGATTTGTATTTTGTCGATATCTCCGTATACTGAGAAGTCAGGATGCGCTGTTCTTCCACCAGTCCGTTCCGGCGGTTTTTCCATTCTTCCTTTCGGGCAGAGCGTTCCATTACCTGCTCTATCTGCTGGCGGGCGTATTCTTTTTCCTTCTTTTGTGCCTTTTGCAGTTCATTGTTCAGTACGGCAAGAGTTTCCTGTAACTTGTCGCATCGTTGGCGCGACTGTTCCTGTAACTCCTGACGGCGGGCTATCAGTTTACCCCGTTCGTTTTCGGCATATATTTTCTTTTCCTGCCATTGCGGCAGAGCCTCCTGAGTTTTAATAAAGGCAGCAACCAGTTCGCGACAACCCTGTGCCAAAGCCGTCTGCTGTTTCGATACCTGTGCCGAAAGCAGCGTGATCTCTTTTGCCTGCTTTTGCGTTTCCCGCTTCTGGAACTCTTCGATGTCGTGCAGGCGGACTTCAAAGTTTTTCAGATGTTCCTTGTAGTTATTCAGGTCGATAGCCGTTTCATCTTCGTTGATGGATGAAATGATTGTCTTTTTGATAAACTCTGCATCAAGTTTAGAGTTCAGCAACACATTCTGGATGGTACGCAGAATGTTCTGGTACTGCTTGCTTTCCATCAGCGAATATTTTTTCATGTCTGGAGAAACTCCGTTGCCATAAAGAATATTCCTGTATTCATCGAACGTATAGATAATGCGGGAATAGTCCACATTCAACTGGTCGAGCTGCATACGTATGCGGTCGGCTCCGGAATACGCCGTGCGTGTTTCCGGATCGATAAAGAACTCTTTCCGGTAAGGAGAGTCTATAAAACGGTAACTGACACGGTTCATCGACTTGAAGCTGAGTATGCAGAAAGCACCGTTTTCGGTAGCTACTTCGTAAACAATGTACGAGTTGGCATAAGGGAAATAATATTCCGTATAGCTTTGTTTCTCTACCGGAATACCCAGCTTTTGTGTGTCAGCATTATAAAAGAAGAGGATAGAGCGAAGCACGGTACTTTTTCCTACACCCTGAGTCCCGATAAAATGCACGTTTCCGTCCAGATAAATATCGTCAGCATAAGGAATGTTCGCACTATTTATAAAGATGATTCTATTCAGATTTCTCATTGTCTTGGGTATCGTCGTAAATGTTTATACTTTCAATCAGGCGCTCCAGATAGTTCCAGGAGCTCATAACCTTATAAGTGTTGGTCTTTTCGTTTTCCAGTTCCAGAAAAGAGTCACGCGTAAGCTGGCGTATCATATTTTCCAGTACCTCCTTACGTACATCCTTGTCGGAGAAGTGCTTTCGTATTCCGTCCAGTTTATTCTGCAGCATGACGTTGATGTTTGCCTCTACCAGTATCTGTTCCGGCTGGAAACGATAGCCCGGACCAAATGTTTCATCGTAAGTCTTGAACAAGTCGAGTACGTCAATCCAGTAATAGGCACGCAGGATTTTCTGTTCCAGTGTGATGCGTGGTTCCGTGCGTGAAAAATAAAAGTATTCATTGCCTCGCTCCAGTGTATATCCTATCTGGGCAAAATAAACAGACAATGCCTCAAAGTCATCATCTATCATGTCATAGAGGTTGCGTATATCTTCATTTGTGCTGTTCGAACTGATGAACTGTCCTTTCTGCAGATAGTCGAAGATGGCAGCCGTATGGTCGGGAATTCTTATATTTAGTTCCATGTTTTTGTTTTATTCTTTTCAGACTTGCTTTAATTTGTACTTCAATAAATAGTTGCAATTTATTTATTGGCAGCACGATATGTGTTTATTGCATCGGGTAGATGCGAGCATATTCATAATTCTTGTATACACCGAACTCGTCTGTAATGCGAAACTGCGATTCATAAAGTGACACAATTTGGCAAAACAGTGTAGTACGTTCTTCTTCGTTTACCTCCCTGCGGAATGAATAGCGCATCAGGAACGAGAACAAATCCTCCGGCTCTGCCGTAGGATCTTTCCATATCGCTTCGGTTTGTGCCTGAATATAATCGCCCACCGTTTCCTCCAGATTGATACTTTCCTGATACATGGCCTGTGAAGTCAGGTCTTCTTCGCTGAAGGCGCCAGCCTCGTTGCTGCGTATCGTTTCCCGGTACTGAAGATTCTTTATTACTTTCAGAATGATGGGGCGTGCCTCGTCCGAGTTCAGGAAGTTGAGAGATAGTTTAAACGATGTAGGTGTTGTTCCCTCCAGCAGTACCGAATGCTCACGTTCCAGCACTTCGGCAAGATTACTCTTGGCACGCAGTTCAAACTGATCTTGCAGGTATTTTACCCGACGTATCTTTTCCACCAGAATAATCTGGCTCTTAATCTGGTTCAGGTAATTGATAATATCCTGCTGGGCACGGATAAGACTATGGGCCGACAACTGCAGTTCCCGGCGCAATTCCAGCAGAATGCGGCTTAGTTCCTCGTCGGTTGCCTGCTGGAAGAACAGTCGTTCTTCGTGTAATATCAAGTTTTCCGTCGTGTCAATCAGTTGCTGGATATTGATTCGCTTCTTGTCGAGGTTTTCCAGCTTGGCAATTTTTATCTGATAGGTCGGTTCATGCTTGAAGGCATTGTCGATGCTGGTTTGCAGGTTCATGATATTACGGATAGTAGTACGCGCTATTTTCTGAAATGTAATCTTGATGTTTCTTACGTAGCTGGCCTTACGCGCAGGAATGCGTTCCTTCAGGTAATAATCCATAAGCTCGTGAAGATACTCGATGTTCTCGTCTATGACAGCCGTATTGATTTCTTCGTTTGCTTCAAGCAGGAGCTCGAAGAAATCCATGAACCGCGCGTCCAGTTCCACAAAATTGCCGTTCTGATGAATGACCTCTTTTTCTATGAGCAGTTTCAGGCGGTTTTCGTCGTCTTTCAGCAAAGCCAGTGCGTCGGAATATCTGAAGCTGAGTATTTTTCTTTTCTCGAACATTTCCGTCAGCAGCCCTCTTGCAGCGGAAACGGTATTTATAATTTCGTGTATCGAACGGAATATGTACATAATATGTATAAAAAAATCCTCGCAAAGTTATAGCTTGGCGAGGATTTTTCCTAATTTTTAAGATGGGTTTGAACCCTTTTCCGTCGAATTTTCAGTTGGAAATCGGTTTGCAGCTTGTCTGTTTTAAGAGAATATCATGCTGTATTTCAGTCGGACGGATTCTTGTATAGCTAAAGCTTTTAGGGCAGGGGAGCCCCGAAAGGACTTAGTTTTTCTTCAATCCACCACTGGAAACTCAATTGTTTCACTGGCTTCGTTCCAGTTTTCAATTGTGAATTTTCCGGAACTCCCCCCTGCAAAAATATCTCCGATAACGATGTTTACCGTCAGGCGTGTATTGGCGGTCAGGGTTGAAGCCAGATTTTTCGACAGGGTATGTACGCTTCCGTCTTTTAATGTAATGACCAGTGTGAGTGGCGGGTTGGCTGTTGAAGGAAATAACATAACCATTGCATTGCTCATCTCGGTATTGTCGGTCGATCGTACCAGGTCAAATTTAACTGTTTTCGTCATATTGGCAGGTTCGGCCGTATACAAGTTCAGCTTTTCTGCAATTCCACCAATTAGTACTTTCATATCGGTGATGTTTGAATTGATGACGGCATTATTTTTGGCCTTGACGATTACTTTCAATCCGGCTACAACTCGGTTCATGTTTGCTTCCAGATCTTCTTGCCCGATGTGGACTTCTTTGTTGGTATGTACCATGTCGTATACAGGAATGTATGTTGTATCCTGATCGTTCTTTCGCAGTCCGAAATACAGTTGCGACAAATCTGCTCCGAGAGTCAGTCCGGGCTCTACGATTGCCGGAGTGGTGTGAATGGGTTCTTCGTATTTGGGGGTTCCCCAATACACAATGTTGTAAGTACCGACCGGCAGCGAAATTTCGCGGTTGTAGTCTCCTGTAATGTTTCCATCCAGAATGTTGTAAAAGCCGTAAAATACATTTAAGGTATTATTCACGTAGTTCCCGAAATAGATGGAACTACCTTGCACACAAGGATAAGCCTCTACGATACCGGTGAGAGGACTTTGGGAGTCGCTCACACGGGTATGTAGTGCTGGAGTAACAAGATTGGTTGATGATTTTGCGGGGAGGCTATAGCTATCGTCCCTGCATGCGGTTGTGATTGCCAGGAGCATGAAAGCTCCTAATGTGATTTTTTTTCATAAGGCTTATCTTTATAATAAACAATTAAAGGTAATAAATGTTTTTGGGAAAGTGGAATATTATTCGATAAAAGTGAAAATATTTTTATAACCTGACGACATTCCTCCTGAGATCTGTACGGAAAGGCATTTGTTTTTGTACAAAAACTTAGAAAATTTGTACAAATTTTCAGAAAACGTCAGGACGTTTTTTCCGGAAGACGGGCAGAAAAAAGTAAGTTCTTAATTAAAAGAAAAACAGCATACACCGGAATCGTAAAGATTGTATCTTTGCCTGAAATTTAGAAAGCGTGATAATTATGAAGAAACGTACAAAAGGGATATTGAAAATAGCCGGAATTTCTTTCGGCTCACTGATTGCGGTTGTCTTGATAGTCATCGTGATTGTGACAAATTTTGTATTTACACCTGCAAGACTTACGCCTGTGGTGCTTAAAACGGCCAATCAGGCGCTGAACGCCAAACTCGACATGAAAAGTGTAGAACTGACTTTCTTTTCTACTTTTCCCCGTTTCGGTCTGAAGCTGGTAGACGGACATCTGGTGTCGAAAGTGCTGAATGATACGGCATGGCAAAAGACCGATTCGCTGCTTTCGTTTGGAAAGTGTGTGGTCGTGATTAATCCTTTGGATTACTTGATGGAGCGGAAGGTTACGTTGAACTATCTGGGACTGGAAGATGCATCGGTCTATGCTTTTAAGAATAAAGACGGGATAGCCAACTGGGATATTATGGCTTCCGATACGGCTGAGGTTGAAGCCGATACAGCCTCGGCAGATAAGCAAATGTTGTCGGGAGGTATTGATATTCGCCGGGTTGCACTGAAACGTGCGAATGTGATTTTTGATGACCGCGATACGAGGGTGTATGCCCGTCTGACGAATGCTTCGCTGAACCTGACAGCTTCCTTGCATAAGGAACATTCTACGCTGGGGCTGCGGTTTGCCAACGATAATGTACTTTTCTGGCAGGACGGTCAGTTGCTGGTCAACAAGGTTGCTACAGAGCTGAAGACCTCGCTCGATCTGGACCGCCGTACACGTACTCTGACGCTGAAGGATGCCAATATTTCTATCAATGGTATAACTTTCGATGTGAAGGGAACCCTGAAACGCGATACGGTTCAGCGTGCTCTCTGTATAGATATGGCCTATGGTTTACATGCCCCTTCGCTGGAAACAGTATTGAATATGATTCCTGAGAGTGTGTTGAAGCGTGAAGAGATGACGGCAAAGGGGAGCGTGAAGATGGAAGGTGACGTGAAAGGATGGTATGGAAAAGAACAGATGCCTGCCGTGACACTGAAAGTCAAGATAGACAAGGCATCGGCCAAGTACGACAAACTTCCGTACGGGATAGATGATTTTACAGCCGACTTTCATGCGTTTGTCGATTTGATGCGCCAGCAGCCTTCGTATGCCGACTTGAAGATTTTCCATTTTCAGGGAGCGCATACAGATATTCTTGCCGATGCCAAGGTGACCGACCTGCTGGGGGATCCCGATATTACGTTTAATACGAAATCGAAAGCAGACCTGACTGCACTGGCAAAGACGTTTCCTTTGCAGGATGGAGTGACGATTGGCGGAAATCTGGATGCCGACCTGCATCTGAAGTGCCGGCTGTCTTCCATCAAGAAGCAGGACTTGGGACGTATCCGTATGGCGGGAAAACTGGAACTGAAAAATCTTTCGTTGCGCGATACGAACAGGGATTTCGAGTTTACAAGCGACGCTTCTCTGAAATTTATGGGCAATGATAATCTGGCGGCTCAGGCAGAAATTAATAAGCTTGTCTTGCGCTCTAAGCTGGGTAATTCGAATGTGGAAAAGCTTACGATGACGGTCAAGTCTACCAACCCGCAGGATACTACCCGTATAGCCGATATGGAGTGTAAATTCTTGCTGAACCGGCTGAAGGGAAACATGGGCGACTCGCTTGCCTTGTTCTGCCAGAAAGCGGATGCTACCGTGCGCCTGCAGCCGGGAAAGAAGAATCCTTCGATGCCTCAGGTTGCTCTTTCTCTGAAAGCAGACACCATGTTCTGTCGTGCAGGACAGACAAAGATGGGAATGGATAAGGCTGGCTTTGCAGTTACTGCCGAGAAGTTGCGTGATTCTCTCTGGATTCCGAAAGGTATCATCGGTTTTAATCGCATGAAGATGTCGACCCCTGAATTTGCATTGCCTATACGTATGAAGAAAACTTCGGTAACGGTAGGCAACCGGATGATAACATTGAAGAATGCTACCTGCCGGGTGGGACACTCAGACTTGACGGCAACGGGGGTTGTCTACGATTTATATGGTACAATGAAGCGCCATCGTCCGTTGCGTGCGAAACTGGAAATATCCTCTCGTAATCTGGACTGTAACCAGATTATCAACTCATTGAACTTTCCGGAAGATACGTTACAGGCAGAAGCCGATACGACTTCTGCTTCTTTGGAACTGTTCGTTATTCCTAAAAACCTGGATTTCGAGTTACAGACCAACCTGAAGCGGGTGAAGTATGATAATATGGTCTTCGAAGATGTGCATGGAGCTGTCGACATCCGGAATCAGGCTGTTCATCTGAAGGACTTGAGCATGCGGGGAATGGATGCGCAAATGAATGCTACACTGGTTTATCGGGCTCGTGAAAAGAAGAGCGGATATGCCGGATTCGATTTTAAATTACATAAAATCAATATTGCCAAGCTGGTAGAATTTGTTCCGTCGCTGGACACGATTGTCCCGATGCTTCGTTCGTTTCAGGGAGTGGTCGACTTTGATGCGGCTGCCGAAGCGGTACTCGACTCGAATCTGAATATCAAGATTCCGTCGTTGCGCTCTGCCGTACACATCAAGGGTGACAGTCTGGTGCTGATGGATGGAGAAACATTTGCCGAGATTTCGAAAATGCTGATGTTCAAGAACAAGAAGCGTAACATGTTCGACAGTATTTCCGTGAACATGACGGTGAAAGATGGTAACGTAACGGTTTATCCTTTCATTGTACAGATAGACCGGTATAAGGCGGCGGTAGGAGGAACTCAGGGGTTGGATATGAACTTCAGTTACCATATCTCTATCCTGAAATCGCCTCTGCCGTTTAAGATGGGCGTGAATATTACGGGAAATCTGGATAAAATGAAATTCAAGCTGGGCAAGGCAAAATATAAGGATGCCGTTACTCCGGTAGAAATCCGTAAGGTGGACAGTACACGTATCAATATGGGACAGCAGATTGTGAACGATTTCCACCGGGTAATGAGCCGGAAGCCTGAATCAGAATAAGGATGTATTCAGGCTTTATCCTGCATTTTGCGTAGAATGCGGGGAAACTGCATGGCAAAAATAGCTGTGCAGCAGATGGCTGCGGTTGCATCGGAGATTCCTTCGGCAGCATAAACACCAATCATGCCCATGAAGCGGGGCAGGAGAAGTGCCAGCGGAATGAGCAGCAGAACCTTGCGTAGCAAGGCTATGAAGACTGATACTTTGGCTTGCCCCAGTGCGACGAACATGTTCTGGCAGGCACGCTGCAAGCCGAAGATGGTCATCCCTCCCAGAAAAACAGGCATGACTTGTTCTACGGTCGCTATCAGTTTCTGGTCGCTTGTAAAGGCAGATGCTACCAGCGACGGGAAGAGAATCATGAACAGTACCAGCAGAAAATTGAAGGAGAACATAATGGTCAGTACTATTTTAAAGCATTCTTTCAGGCGTTCTTTGTTGTGCTGACCATAGTTGTAGCTGGCAATGGGGACAAAACCTTGAGCAAATCCTGACAGCGGAACGCTTACAATGAGCATGGCGCTCTGCATGATGGTCAATGCACTGACGTAGATATCTCCGAATTTTTCCAGACTGCTGTTCAGTACGAAGCCCACAAGACTCTCTGTACTCGACATGATGAATGGTGAGATGCCCAATGCAAAGATGGAGAGTACAATGCCTTTATGCAGTTTCATGTATTTGTATTCCAGCCTGAGCGAGGCTTTTTTCGATATAAGGAAAGATATTACCCAAATGGCGCTGCATGCCTGCGACAGAATGGTTGCGAGTGCGGCTCCCTTTACTCCCATACCGAAGGTGAAGATGAACAGAGGGTCCAGACCGATGTTCAGGATGGCACCGATCAGTACCGAGCACATGGCAATGGCAGGACGTCCCTGCGTATTGATAAACGTATTCAGCCCTACGGACAATTCTACGAACAAGGTGCCCAGCAGATAAATGGAAAGATAGTCGGTTGCGTAGCCGATAGTACGTTCGGACGCTCCGGTAAAGAGCAGTATCGGCTCCATGAAGATGTAAGTGATGCCCGAGGTTACCAGTGTGAAAAGTAACAGCAGGATAAATCCGTTGCCTAAAATTTTGCCTGCGCGTTCACGGTTGCCTTGTCCCAGGGCGATGGCTGCGAGCGGACTTCCTCCGCCTCCTACGATGGCCGAAAACGAAGATATCAGGATAATGACGGCACTTGTCACTCCAATGCCCGCCAGTGCATCTGTTCCTATATCGGGAATATGACCGATATAAATACGGTCGACGATATTATATAGCAGGTTTACCAACTGTGCGGCGACAGCGGGAAGTGCCATCTTGAATATAAGTGGCAGCATGCGGTCGGTTCCAAGTCTTTCTTCGTATGCGTTTCTCATCTTGCTTTTCTTTAAAAAATCGTGCAAAGGTAGCGATTTTTTTCAGAACCGATTCACTTGCTTCCGAAAGCTGTTTGCTTATGATGGTGGAATGTGTCAGGGTTTGTCCGTTGGCTGCTGAGGCTTGACTGTAGGTTTCACTTTCTTTTTGCCCAGTTTTTTTGCTTTTTCCCATGCGGCCTTGCGTGCCTCGTACTGTTCACGCTGCCGTTCCAGATAGTTGTCTGCCATGATTGATGTGTTATTGGTTAAAAGATCAGTTCCAGTTTAATTCGTCTTGCATCCGGCGAAGCGCAGTATTGTAGTCTTCTATAAGTTCTTTCATTACCTCATCTACCGTTTGCAGACGTTTGATCATCGATGCTGCTTGTCCGATTTCCAGTTCTCCTTCGAATAAATCTCCTTCGAAGATACCCAGTTTGGCACGTCCGTGTCCCAGCAGGGTCCGCAGTTCGTCGACAGAAGCTCCCCTCAGTTCGGCTTCTTCCACGTGCTTGTAGAAATCATTCTTGACCAGTCGGGTAGGAGAAAGCTGTTTCAACGTCAGGATGGTGTCGCCTTCATTCAGGCGCAGACAGCGGTCCTTGAACGTAAAGTGTGCGGAACTCTCTTCGGTCAGTGCGAAGCGTGTACCGATTTGTACACCGTCGGCTCCCAGTGCCCTTACGGCCAGTATAGCTTCGCCGGTGGCAATACCTCCGGCAGCGATAAGCGGCAGCGTGCAGCTTCTCTTTACGGCAGGTATCAGGCATAGGGTTGTTGTTTCTTCCCTGCCGTTATGGCCTCCTGCTTCAAAGCCCTCGGCTACGATGGCGTCGACGCCAGCTTCCTCACATTTGGCTGCGAACCGTGTGGAAGAAACAACATGTGCTACGGTGATTCCCTTGTCGTGCAGCCATTCAGTCCATGTCTTCGGATTTCCCGCAGAGGTAAAGACAATCTTCACGCCCTCATCGGCAATGATTTGCATCAGCGTATCCATTTCCGGATACATCAGAGGTACGTTCACACCGAAAGGCTTGTCGGTGGCTGCCTTGCACTTGCGTATGTGCTCGCGTAAGGTTTCGGGGTGCATGGAACCAGCTCCCAGCAGTCCCAGTCCGCCTGCATTACTGACGGCTGATGCCAGTCGCCAGCCACTACACCATACCATACCTCCCTGTACAATGGGATATTTTATTCCGAAAAGATGACATATTCTGTTCATAGTCTGTTGCTTTTTTGCAAAGATAGGCTTTTCCGGGATTTTTGCAAAGTTAAATTTCGCAACTTGTTGCCTTGAATACGGGGCGAGTCTGCTGGCTTTCTGTTTCGAAACCGAACCAGTAATTCGTTTTTTCGTTTTCGGTTGCTGGAAGCTGGCAGAGCCTCAATCGTTCGTGATAGCTGCCATATACTACATTCCAGTTGTCGGGAGGTGTAACATGCTTGGTGCGTATGCGTGCGGCAGGCTGTTTCTTGAGTGACATTCCAGCTTCTATCCATGCCAGTGTTGCGGCTGTTTCATAAGCTGGGTACGCCTGTTTGCAGAATTCATATAAAATCACCCCGCGGCGTTCCTGACTCATGGGCTGGTCGGCCACTCCAAGTGTGATAAGATGTGCTAAAAAACGGTGCAGGAAATCGGGTTGCTCTACGATCAGGCGGCGCGTAATATCTTGCCAGACTGGGGTATTGTAGAATCCGTCGAGCAGACGCGACAACAGGTGTGCGGTTTGCAGTTCATCGGGAGTAATCTCTCTTGTTTCCAGTACTTCGTAGGGTGGAAAGGGAGAGTACTTGATGCCCAGTTCGTCGGCACGGCGGCGCATCTCTGTACCCGGCAGCAGCTTCAGCGATTCAAGCTGGATCTCTCCGGCTCGGTAAGAGGCAAGTGTACGGACATCTTCGAATATCTCTTCCAGCTTGTAGAGCGGAAGTCCGGCAATCAGGTCGGCATGCGTTTCCATGTTGTTCAGCGAGCAGAGGTATTTCAGCCCCTCCAAGGCATCGGACAGCTTGCCCATACGACGGCTGGTTGTAAGTACTTCTTCGCGAAGACTCTGTATTCCGGCTTCCAGATGGAGCAGCCCCTGAGGCATACGTGCCAGTTCTGCTTTCAACTCGTCGGAGAGCAGGGCAGGGTGTATTTCCAGATGAAAGCGAATATCGGGAAATTCCAGAAACAAATCGAGCAGAGCTTTGGCGTGACGGCTGTTGTAATTGAACGTCCGGTCGAGTACACGGATATTACGGATGCCGTGACGATGAATGATGTGGATGCGTTCGCGAATGGTTTCGATTGGTAAGGTCCGGACAGGCTTTTCTCCTCCGCTTACGCAGAAAGCACAAGTATTGAAGCATCCTCGTGTTGTTTCCAGTTGCACGAAGGGTTTGCTCCAGTTAAAAAAACGGCTTGTTTCGGGAGGAACCAGTTGGTCGAAATCGAGTACACGTGCGATGCCGTTGTCGTGATAACTTCCGTCGATTCTGTCAATATAACATAATCCGGTAATGTCTGTCCAGTTGTCGGGAGTATTCCAGCACTTCAGCCACTGGCTGACGGCTTCTTCTCCTTCTCCCCTGAATACGCAGTCTACGAAAGGGTGACACCTTAGGAAGGTCTGGTTCTCTCCCAGAAATTCAGGCCCTCCCAGAGTGATGCAGCAATCAGGCAGTAACGCCTTGGCACGTGAAAGCACATGAAGTAACATTTCGTGATTGAACAACCAGCAGGTTGCTGCAATAATATCGGGTCGGCGCCGATAGATTTCTCCGGCAATCATGCCCGGATTTTCGTTGACTGTTGCCGATACGATATCCCATTCATAGGATGTTTCTTCAGAGAGCTGTGCGTGTATGGCAGGGAGAGCTAAGGAAGAATGTGCATAAGAACTGTTCAAGTCGAGCCAGACTATCTTCATAAGTTAAGCGTAAGTATAAAAGAAATGTCATCCCAAACGTTTTCTATATTCACAGAAACGCTCAGGATGACATTGATTATGATAATAAAACTTTAATTACAGCAAGTATTGTGAGCTGATAGATTCGTTAGTCATCACGCGGCGAATTGTTTCAGCAAACATATCAGCGATAGAAAGCTGTTTAACTTTTGCGCAACGGTTTGAGTAAGGAATACTGTCGGTAAATACAAGTTCTTCCAACTGTGAGTTCTGAACACGTTCAGAAGCAGGGCCAGACATTACACAGTGTGTAGCAATAGCGCGTACAGATGTAGCACCAGCTTCTTTCATAATGTCGGCAGCCTTGGTAATAGTACCGGCTGTATCTACCATATCGTCGATAAGGATGACATTCTTGCCCTTTACATCACCGATAATTTGCATAGAAGCTACTACGTTTGCTTTTTCACGTGTCTTGTGGCACAGAACCAAAGGCACGTCTAAATATTTGGCATACGTGCTGGCACGCTTAGAACCACCTACGTCCGGGGTTGCGATAACCAGGTTCTCCAAGTTCAAAGACTGGATGTAAGGAGCAAAAATAGTAGAGCCGTAGAGGTGGTCTACCGGAATATCGAAGAATCCCTGAATCTGGTCAGCGTGCAAGTCCATTGTAATCAGACGGTCGATACCGGCAACACTCATCAGGTTGGCTACCAGTTTTGCACCGATAGAAACACGCGGCTTGTCCTTACGGTCCTGACGTGCCCATCCGAAATACGGAACTACGGCGATGATACTCTTAGCTGAAGCACGCTTTGCTGCATCGATCATCAGCAAAAGCTCCATTAAGTTGTCTGAATTCGGGAAAGTAGACTGTACGAGGAATACGTGCTGTCCGCGAATAGATTCTTCGTAAGATACTGCAAATTCGCCGTCGGCGAAATGAGTAATGTTCATGTTACCCAGTGGGCATCCTAAACTGTTACAGATTTTTTCTGCAAGGTATCTCGAGTTTGTACCCGAGAACACTTTGAATGATGATGTTTCGCTCATTGTAATATTTTGATATATTGCCTAATATTTAAGTGCAAAGTTACGCCATTTCTTTAAGCATGGCAAATGAAATAAAAAAACTTTAATCTGCAAGTCGTTTCAGCTTCCTGAAATGTTCGATAAGGTTCTGGTAATTATAGTCGTGGTTGAGGTCGAACTTGTTCCAAAGTCCTCCCAGAATGGCCGCTCCTCCAAAACCGTAATCTTTCACTTGCAGGATATTGTCTTCATCGATGCCTCCCAGCGCAATGACACGTTTGTCGATTATGCCCTCCTTTGCTGCCTGACGAATCTGTTCAGGAGTATATTCGGCTGCATATCCTTGTTTGGAGATGCTGTCAAACACAGGACTGAGAAATACATAATCGAAATTTGCTTTCTTTTCTTTTACCTCTTCCAGCGAGTGGCAGGAGGTACTTATCTGCCCGGAATAATTGTCGGGTGCAACCGGATTACGATGATTTAGGTGAATTCCTTTGAGATTATATTCTTCTTTCAAATAAAAATGTCCATGTACTACGATACGTTTCCGGTACTTTTCCGGAATGAGGGTCAGCAGGCGTTCTGCATAAACCGGGGCGGTATCGGGCTTGCGCAGGTGAAGATAGTCGAGTCCTTCGTCGAAAAGCGTAGTTATAATCTTATCTTCCTCTACGAAATATGTAGGTTTGGTTATCAATATCAGTTTCATGTGAAAACATAATTGTGGCGCAAAGGTAGTAACATGTTTGTAATATTCCTAATGGTTTAAAGCAAAATCGTGTGCGTAACCATTGTTTTGAGGTCAATATGCCATAATTTGCCGCTTAAAACCTCGCCGTAACCGGTAATAACCTTTAAAACTTCGTTGGCTTGTGCGCAGCCAATCAAGCCGGGAGTTACTCCTAATACGCCTTTGGGAGGGGATGGCATGGATAACATTTCTTCTTCGTCGGGGAAAAGGTCACGGTAGTTTTTTCCTCCTTGGTAATTGAATACAGATACTTGTCCGTCGAAAGCTCGGATGGCTCCATAGACATACACCTTATTTAATAGGACACAGGTATCATTTATCAGGTAGCGTGTCTGAAAGTTGTCGCATCCATCGACAACGATATCGTACTGGCTGATGATTTCCTGAGCATTTTCTTTGGTCAGGCGTGTGGGATAGGCCTTGAATGTGATATGGCCGTTCAGCTTTTCCAGCCGTTGCTTGGCACAAAGAGCCTTAGGCATTCCAACTTCTGTTTCGTTGTATAAAATCTGCCGTTGCAGATTGGTTTCGCTCACGTTGTCGTCATCCATCAGTCCGATGGTACCGACTCCTGCACCGGTGAGGTAAGTAGCTATGGGGGACCCCAGTCCTCCTACGCCAACAATGAGTACTTTGGCTTGACTTAATAGGACTTGTCCGTTTTCTCCTATCTCTTCCAGTAAAATCTGACGATTATATCTTTCTTTTTCTTTCTCAGTTAGTTGCATAGCTGTTTCGTAGAAAAAGAAAGGCATCCGGATAGACTCATGATACTTTTTCCGGATACCTTTCATCTTGTTATTTCATTTCCTTTTGATTATTGGTTGGCGGCAACCGTACGATGCAATTGTGCGATGTGGTCGAATGAGGCATCCCAGTCTTTCCATACCGGTTCACGTCCGATAGCCTTGAGGGCTTTTTCAACTTCTACGGCTGTACGTTCGTCGCTGACGTGGAACTGTTCCAGTGCTTGCGGGTAAGTATAGTAACCTCCCGGCTCGGTTTTGCTTTCAGCACTCATGGTCGTTACTCCAAGTGTTGCCATGTGGTCACGGATATTGGCAGGCTCACGGGTAGAATAAGAGATATCTACATCGTGATCGAATATACGCATGGCAAATGTTACCTGAGCCAGTTCTTTGTCGCTCATGATGACATTAGGCTGGAATCCTTCATTCTCAGCCGGACGCATACGTGGAAAGTTGACACTATATTTTGTTTTCCAATAGTGCTTTTGCAGATAGCGCAGGTGATAAGCCATCATTGTTACATCTGTACGCCAGTCTTCCAGTCCGATAAGAACGCCCATGCCGATAGAGTGAACGCCAGCCTGTCCCATACGGTCGAAGCCGTTTACACGCCATTCGAATTTCGATTTCATGCCACGCGGGTGATAGATGTTGTAGCGTGCCTTGTTGTATGTTTCCTGAAAGCAGATAACCCCGTTCAGACCGTGGTTTACCAGTTCGGCATATTCTTCGGTCTTAAGCGGCATGACCTCTATCTTCAGATTTGAAAAATACGGCTTTGCCAGATCGAGAGCCTTTGCGATGTAAGGTACTCCTGCCTTTGCCGGATTTTCTCCTGTTACAATCAACAGATTTTCAAAAGGACCGAGTTTCTTAATGGCGCGGTATTCGTTCTCTATTTCTTCCGGCGTAAGGATGGTACGTGCCATCGGATTACTAATATGAAAGCCGCAGTACACACACGAGTTGGTACACGAGTTGGTAATGTACAGCGGGATAAACATAGATATGGTCTTTCCGAAACGTTCTTCGGTGTATTTACGACTCAAATGTGCCATCGGCTCGAGAAATTTCTCGGCAGCAGGTGAAATCAGTGCCATAAAGTCGTCTACGTCGCAGTGTGACTTTCCCAAGGCCCGTATGACGTCGGCTTCGGTTTTTGAGTAGATGGCTTTGGTGGTTTCTTCCCAGCTTATTTTTTCTAATTCGTCACTAAACATGATATTTATGGCTAGTTTTCAATTTCTTGTATACATTCCGCTATTTTTCAAAATAGCGGAATGGTTGGTTAATTAAATGATTACTTAAGATTCGACAAGTCGCGCGATAACTTCATTGCACAGAAGTTAGGCCCACACATGGTACAGTATTCACCATCTGTGTGACGACCTTCGTTAAAATATTCCAGCGCACGGTCCGGATCAAGACTCAGGTGGAACTGGTCGCGCCAGCGGAACTCGTAGCGTGCTTTACTCAAGGCATTGTCACGTATCTGCGCACCCGGGTGACCTTTGGCCAGATCGGCTGCATGAGCTGCAATCTTGTATGTGATAACTCCGGTACGTACGTCTTCACGGTTAGGCAATCCCAGATGCTCTTTCGGAGTAACGTAGCACAACATGGCTGTACCGAGCCAGCCAATCTGAGCGGCTCCGATAGCAGATGTGATGTGGTCGTAGCCAGGGGCGATGTCAGTTACCAACGGACCGAGGGTATAGAACGGTGCGTTATGGCAATGGCTGATCTGGCGTTCCATGTTTTCTTTGATTTTGTGCAAAGGCACATGTCCCGGACCTTCGATGAATGCCTGTACATTCTTGGCCCATGCGCGTACAACCAGCTCGCCCATTGTATCAAGTTCTGCAAACTGGGCCTCATCATTCGCATCAGCAATGCATCCCGGACGCAGACCGTCGCCTAATGATACGGCAACGTCGTATTGGGCAAGTATATCACAAATATCGTCGAAATGTTCATAAAGGAATGATTCCTGATCGTGTACCAGACACCATTTGCTCATGATACTACCTCCGCGTGATACAATACCGCACAGACGCTTGTCGGCAAGATGTACATTGTGGCGGCGTATACCGGCATGGATGGTGAAATAGTCGACTCCCTGTTCGCACTGTTCGATCAGTGTATCGCGATAGATTTCCCACGTCAGGTCTTCTACTTTGCCATTTACCTTTTCCAGTGCCTGATAGATAGGCACGGTACCCACCGGAACCGGGCAGTTGCGTACAATCCATTCACGAGTTTCGTGAATGTTGTCGCCGGTAGAAAGATCCATCAGTGTGTCACCTCCCCATTTACAGCTCCATACAGCCTTGTCCACTTCTTCATCGATGCTGGAAGTTGTTGCCGAATTACCGATGTTGGTATTGATTTTTACCAAGAAGTTACGTCCGATAATCATCGGTTCCGACTCCGGATGATTGATGTTTGCCGGCAATACGGCACGTCCGGCTGCTATCTCGTCACGAACGAATTCAGGAGTGATATACGTATCAATGCCCAGCTCTTTACAGTTCATGTTCTCGCGGATAGCTACATATTCCATTTCCGGAGTAATGATACTCTGTTTGGCGTAGTACATCTGCGTGCAGCATTTTCCGGCTTTTGCACGGTAAGGCAAAGCGATATGCTCGAAACGTAGATGGTCGAGCGAATGGTCGTCGCGGCGCATCTTGCCATATTCTGAAGTAATGGAAGGCAATTGCTCTACATCGCCACGTTCCAGAATCCAGCTTTCACGCATACGGGGAAGACCTTTCTTCAGGTCGATTTCAATGTTCGGGTCACTGAACGGACCACTTGTGTCGTAAACATAAACCGGCGCATTAGGAGTGGTAACCTTTTCTCCATTAACGATTGTTACGGTAGGAGTAAGGTTTACCTTCTGCATTCCTACTTTAATGAATGGGAAAAGCGTTCCTTGCATGTAAGCCTTTTCGGCATGTGCATATGCTCTTTTGTCTTTTTCTTTATCCATGAAGATATGTATTTATTCATTTAAAAATGATGTTAGTGGAGAAGAAGCAGAAGCTACGAGGTTTTCCGACTGGATACCCAATCCTGCTTCGTAGGCGCGTCTTCCGGCAATGACTGCTTCCTTGAAAGCTTTTGCCATTTCTACCGGATTGCCTGCTACGGCGATAGCTGTATTGACCAGACATGCTGATGCACCCATTTCCATTGCTTCGGCTGCATGGCTTGGAGCACCGATACCTGCATCGACAACAACCGGTACATTACTCTGCTCAATGATAATGCGCAAGAAGTCGCGTGTCTGCAATCCTTTGTTGGTTCCGATAGGAGCGGCAAGCGGCATGACAGTGGCTGCTCCGGCTTCTTCCAGGCGTTTACATAAAGTCGGGTCAGCCTGACAGTAAGGCAATACCACGAATCCCAGTTTCACCAGTTGTTCTGTTGCCTTCAGCGTTTCAGTAGAATCAGGCAACAAGTAACGCGGATCCGGATGAATTTCCAGTTTCAGCCAGTTGGTTCCGAAAGCCTCACGTGCCATTTGTGCGGCAAAAACTGCTTCTTCGGCAGTACGTACGCCTGAAGTGTTAGGCAATAGCTGTATATGCGGATGAATAATATGGCGCAGCATGTCGTCTTCCTTGTTTTCGAGTTCGATACGTTTCATGGCAACTGTTACCATTTCAGTACCTGATGCCAGAATGGCATCTTCCATGAGTTGATTTGAATTGAACTTGCCGGTTCCCAGAAACAAGCGGGATTCAAATTCTTTTCCGGCAATAATAAGTTTTTCCATTGTATTTATTTTGTTTGAGTTTTAAAAAATAGACATTCATTGTTGAGCCCTCTGCTTGGATCGCCGGATAGCTTCGAGTATGCGATGCGTTTCATCTGCCGGATTGTCTGCCCGTAGAATTGTTCCACTCAGGGCAATGCCTGTAACTCCGGTTTGCATGATAGCAGGAATATCATCGTAGGTAATACCTCCGATAGCAACAATTGGCAGATTGATGCCGGCAGCTTTCATCTGTGATACGATGGAAGCATATCCTTCCAGTCCAAGAATTGGGCTGAGATTCTTCTTGGTTGTTGTAAAGCGGAACGGACCGCACCCGATGTAATCGGCTCCTGCCTGATAGTGCATCTGTACGTCTTCGAAAGTGTTTGCTGTTCCTCCGATGATAAAGTCTTTGCCCAGAATTTGTCTTGCTTCGGCAATGGGCATATCCTTTTTCCCCAGATGAACCCCGTCGGCATGCAGCTCTTTTACCAGTTCCACCTGATCGTCGATAATGAAGGTGGCTCCGTATTCCTTACATAACGCCTGTACACAGACAGCTTCCGTACGGACTTCTTCGGGAGTGGCATCTTTCATTCGCAATTGAATCCAGCGGCATCCGCCCTCGAGCGCCATGCGTGCTGAATCATAATAAGAATACCGGTCGGTAAAATGTGTGATAAACTGTAAATCCATTGCCTTATCCTCCGCATGCAGCTTTAATGATAACCAGACTGTCGCCTTCCTGTATTACCTGTTCTGCCCACTGGCTGCGAGGTATCATGCGATTGTTCAATGCAATGGCAACGCCCTGCGACGGTAAATCCAATTGCACGGCCAAAGCTGAAATAGTATTTCCTGTGGTAAGTCCCACCTCTTTGTTGTTGACTTGTACTTTCATAAATGTTGATGTGTTAGTGAAAGTAATAACAAAGAGTTGTCCCGGAAGCCGGAGAAGATATATAGACGAATAACAATCCCTTCGGCGGTACTAACCGCATCAGGTGCTTAGGGTATAATCTCAGCCCGTCGAAAAAGGGCACCCCTTTGTTTTACTTGCGGACAAAGATACACTTTTTGATGTATATCTTTATCATTTTTACATTGTTTTTCTTTTATTTTTTTTGCGACTGCTGAAATCCGTATATCTGTAATTCGGGTTATATTTCCCGCAAAATGGTTAGAAGGCAATTGAAACAGAAGTTTTATTTTTGCATCGTCATTAAAAATAGAATATTATGTATATTGAAAAAATCAATTCTCCTGCCGATGTAAAGGTACTGTCTGTAGAGCAAATGGAAGTGCTGGCCACTGAGGTGCGTCAGGCTTTGTTGCATAAACTGAGTGAACATGGAGGTCATATCGGCCCTAATCTGGGCATGGTAGAAGCAACCATTGCTTTACATTATGTATTCAATTCTCCACACGATAAGATTGTATACGACGTATCACACCAGAGCTATACGCACAAAATATTGACCGGAAGAAAGGAAGCCTTTCTGAATGCCGCCGATTATGATAAGGTGTCCGGTTATACGAATCCGCAGGAAAGCGAACACGATTTCTTCACTATCGGACATACTTCGACGTCTGTTAGCTTGGCTTGCGGACTGGTGAAGGCGCGTGACCTGAAGGGGGATAGCGAAAATATTATTGCCGTAATTGGTGACGGCTCTTTGAGCGGAGGAGAGGCTTATGAGGGATTGAGCAATGCGGGAGAGAACGGGACAAACATGATTATTGTGGTAAACGATAACGAGATGTCTATTGCCGAAAATCATGGAGGATTGTATCAGAACCTGCGTTTGTTGCGTGAAACAGAAGGTAAAGCGGAATGTAATTTCTTCCGCTCACTGGGATTGGATTACATGTTTGTGAAAGACGGAAATGATATTGCTTCGCTGATTGCAGCCTTTAAGGCAGTAAAAGATACACCACGTCCGGTTGTGGTTCACATTCACACCTTGAAAGGAAAGGGATATTTACCGGCTGAAACCCACAAGGAACAATGGCATTGGGGAATGCCTTTCGATTTGAAGACAGGAGCTCCTAAGTTTGATTTTTCAGGAGTGGAGGATTATTCCGACCTGACTGCGAAGTTTTTGCTCGATGAGATGAAGAAAGACAAGTCGGTGGTAGCCATAACATCCGGTACTCCTTCTGTTATCGGGTTTACTCCTGAACGCAGACAGCAGGCAGGACGTCAGTTTGTCGATGTGGGTATCGCCGAAGAACATGCTGTTGCGCTGGCTTCCGGTATTGCAGCCGGTGGCGGAAAGCCCGTCTATGGAGTATACAGTTCGTTTATCCAACGCACTTACGATCAGCTTTCTCAGGATTTGTGCATCAATAATAATCCGGCTACGATTGTTGTCTTTATGGGAACCATAGCAGGAATGAACGATGAAACTCATCTGGGCTTCTTCGATATTCCGTTGATTTGCAATATTCCCAACATGGTTTACTTGGCACCGACTTGTAAGGAAGAGTATTTCGCTATGCTGAAATGGTCTATTTATCAGAACAAATATCCGGTTGCCATTCGTGTTCCGGGAGCATCTGTCGTTTCCGGCAATCAGGAATACGATACCGATTACAGCGATTTGAATCACTATAAGCTGGTTCGGAAAGGAGAGAAAGTCGCCATTTTAGGATTGGGAGCATTCTATTCGCTGGGAGAAGCTGTTGCCAAACGTCTGAAAGAGGAATCTGGAATAGAAGCAACATTGATAAATCCACGTTATATTACCGGGCTGGATGTTGCAATGCTGGAAGGCCTGAAACAGTCCCATTCGGTGGTTGTAACCTTGGAAGACGGCGAGATAGACGGTGGATTTGGTGAAAAGATTGCTCGTTTCTATGGTGATTCGGACATGAAGGTCTTGACTTACGGTGTGCGTAAAGAGTTTGCCGACCGTTACATTACAGAGGAACTGCTGAAGGAAAACCGGTTGACTGACGTTCAGATAGTAGAAGACATTTGTAAACTTTGCTGAAGTCTGTCCGGACAGGCAATATAAAGAAAAGACTATGCCACACGTCTGATGTCGGCATAGTCTTTTATCTACCAACAGTTTTCAGCATTTTTTTATTTTATCCATTCTTTTCCCAGACTGAGTGTACAAAGTGATTCTATACGGATAGTGAAATCACCAAGACTGTTGGGGATATAAGGATAAAGTTGCGGGTTCGAATCAGAGTAGGGCAGGTATTGCACCTTGATAACCCAGATAGTACCTTGTGTATCGTAACGTCCGTCGTTATTGTCCACCATATATAATGTATCAACGAATCCTGCATCGTCAAAGGTGACTCCCCATAGCGTAACAGCGTGTGTCGACCATCTTTTCCCTAAATTAATGATGAACAAGATACCTTGTTGCGATGATAACGCCTGCTTTATAATTGCGTTGAAACCTTCGCGTGTCAGGTCGTTTCCTACATATTCTTTGCCCAGTGAATGAGTTCCCAATTGTTCGCGGAAAAATCCTGCTGCCGGATCTGTAGGATCAGTATCATATATCCGGTTGTGAAATACCCCGTTGAAGAACCAGTTTATAGCCTTTAGCGGATAGTTTCCCTGATTGGAGAAATGATTCTTGTATAGTTGGAAAATCTCACTATGCAGCATATCGACCGGCATAGCCCGTGGTCCCTTGTATGCCTTGACAGCTTCTGTTTCACGGTTCTGTTGCAGCCACCAGTGAATCAGGTTGGATGTTGCGGCAGCCCAGCACATCAGTCCGTCGCCTCCGGCTGTTACGTCCGATGGATCGATTTTGTTGCAGTCGAACCATCCGCAGTCTTTTACCCATTTCAGTTGCGTATGGTCTATGTTCCATTGTTCGGGAGCAGGCTCTTTTATCCCATATATCCATTGAGTCTTTCCGGCAAAGTTGTCGGTTGTACCTCCCTTTTGTACATTGATACGGTAAGTTATTTCTTTACCAGCTTCCAAAGCCTCAAAAGGTTTTCCTTCCAGTGTCTCGGGTACCGGCACAATTGTTTCTTTTCCTGCTATGCGGATACGTATCCAGCCTTCCGGACGCAACTCATTTGTCGCCTGTGGACATAGCAATGCCGTCCATCTTGCATTGTCCGCTTGCTGGGCAGGTGTAATCCACTGATAGTCGGACGGGGTATTCAGCGTGCCGTCTGATAAGTCGAATGGTAACAGGCGAGGAGCATGTATCTGAATTTCGGCTTGCTGTAATTGTTCCGTTGGATAGGAATCATCCTTACTTTCCAGTACGATGTGCAGCCGGTTTAGCGCATGAGTAAAATTCAGTTGTACTTTTTCTCCCGATTGGGCACGGGTTTTTGCAACCAGTAAATCGGAATGGCGGTAACCTTCTTCCTGCTGGTCAGCTTCGAGTGTATGAACATAATTGGATGAAATCTGGCTTGCCTCATAAAGCCGATGCATGGAAGCAACGTGCCATGCTGTGAACTCCACCTGCTCTCCCAACTCTTTCCAGTATATATCGGGTTTCCATGTCCCGTTTTCCAGATGCAGTGTATAGTGTTGAGAATGTCCGCTGGTGATGTCTTGTGCGTATACCAGTATGGTGTCACCTTCTTCGAAATGGCCGCTGCCATCAGTATGTATAACGGCTCGTGAGCCTTGTAGCGATATATTCCATTCTACCTGACTGCCGGAAGTTTGCATTGCTTCGTTTTCTGGAAAATTTCTGTTACACGAAGCAATGCAAAAACTCAGCAAGCAGATTTTTAGAAAAGCAGTTAAACGTAAAACCCTATTCATCATTAAAACTGTTCCTTGGTATGTATAAGTTATGTTGCCTTTATGAAAATGGAACAAAAGATGGCTTGAAAAGGGTTTTTCTTTGTTGTGGTTTTAATATTAATTATGAATTTCCGCTTCTGCTTCTGGCGTCTGCCTATTTATTTCTTGTGACTGTATAGAGTACTTTACCGTCTTTGTTTATCATGTGCAGGTTCAGTACCTTCTTGTCGGCTGTTATCAGTGAGAATCCGGTTTCACTGCTACAGAACTTTGTACCGTCGATTGGTTTAACCTCACGGCCCAGTGAACCGGAAGTGTTTACAACATAGTCGATAGAACTGTTCGGCTGGCGGACATGCTGGAAGTTATGTATGTGTCCGCATAAGTATATATCTACATTTTTATGCTTGCGGAGTACTGTGTCCAGACGTTTCTGCAAGTCGGTACGTTCGGATGTACTTTTGTCTGTATCTGCATAAATAGGGTGATGGCCCACTACCAGTACCCAGTCTTCCTTGGCCGTTGTAAGCACTGAGTCTATCCATGCCAGTTCCTTGTTCATGTCCTGTTTGCAGGCATCAGGATATTTTTCTGTATCTTTGCGGTACTTATCCAGCAAGGGTGCTGTATCTACCATGACCAGGCGGACTGTCACGCCATCATTTTCCTCTACGCGTGTATAGTAGCGGTCGGGCATTCTCCAGCGTGCACTGACATTGCTGTAGTCGATGACAGCTTGTGTGTTACCACGATATTCATGGTTGCCCAATACAGGATACCAGGGAATCATCAGGTCCGGATGGCTGTAGATAAGCTCGTAGTTCGTCATCCATAACGGATCGTTTACGCTGCGGACACCTTCAAAGTGGTGAACGTCGCCGGCAGCTACCACAAATTCGATGTCGACATTTTCTGCCATTTTGCCCATCAGTTCGGCTATCGGTTTCTGGTCATAGTAACCATTTCGTCCCAAGTCGTTGGCCAGGATAAAATTGACAGGCTTTTCCAGCTTTTTCCATTCTGTTGCATTTTGAGCAAATCCGCTTATAGCGGCGAGAGCCACACACAGTGTGATAAATGTTTTCTTAATTGAAGTCATAATAAGTTGTTTTTTTATACCATGCAAAGTTCGATGCAGATTCTGAAAAAAATATGAATTATGCATCCTAAAAGATGATTTTTTTTAGAAAAGAAAAGGTCCGAAACTTTGGAATAGCCCCGAACCTTTCTTATTTGACAAAGTTTAATTTATAAATTAGAAATGATTATTTCGTTCCGTAAGCACCATAACGAGCTTCAACAGCAGGAGAAGTATAAGTCTGTCCGTTGACTTTCAAACGTTCTGTTCCGAAATAAGGAGCCATTGCTTCATCGTTTCCATCGTAAGCACCTGTCAGGACTGGAGAATCAGCTTGTACATGGAAGTCCCATGCATCCTGATAGATATAATCGGTCAGCGCTACATCGTTGATAGGGAAGTTGACAAATTTCGGATCATTGACTGCACATTCTGCTTCGCTCTTGGTAATAATGCTGTGTGCATCTACTACACCTTCATAATAGTTCTTGTGATTGTAAGCATATCCTTCCCATGAGTAAGCTACACCCGATTCGTCTTCGAATACAATATCACTTTTCTGAGTTCCTGAAGCATAGTAATTATAGTCGATAACCGACTGGCTGCAATATCCTTCATCCGGATTGTTTGGCTGATCATAGTTAGGAGTCATGGCTCTGAACTTACAGTTTACCATCAAGTTGTTGAATACATTGACCAATGCATTCTTTTCTGCGTAGACACATCCGCCTTTTTCTCCGTCACGGCGCCATCCGGCATTGATGATTGTATTGTTATAAGCCTGAATCTTTGCCATATTGCGGTCTTCACTCTGACCAGAACTTGACAGCTTCAAGCCGTTGGTATTCGGGCTGAACATTACGTTTCCTGCGACATCGACTACACAACCTGCTTTAACATTTACTGCTTCGGCACCATCATATCCGTTGGCTGCGAAAATATTGTTAGCAATGATGGCGTTACCTCCCATCAGGTAGATACCATCCGACCAGCCGTTACGCAGAATAGAATTTGTAATGACATAGTGACCGTTGATATTGTCTGTTGTAATTTGCGGATAAGCATCGTCACCGGCTGTATAGATATTTGCATTGGCAGCAGGAGAGCCACTGATAACCTGACCACCTGTATATTCAATAATGGTATGGTCTATCAGCATTTCCGCACAGGTTGAAGTAGCTACGATACCTCCCCACAATCCGGCCAGGGCATTTGCTTCTGTACGTTCATCTTGTGGAACAGAGAATAAAATCGGTTTTTCGGCTGTTCCTTCGCAATAAAGGTTACCGTTTACTGTGAATTCAACAGGAGCATGGTTGGCACCAACTCCGTCTGTGCTTACGATAATCTGTGCTCCTTCTTTGATGATAAGACTCTTGCCTTCGGGAACTGTATAGTGATTGGTTAGCGTTACGACTGTATCAGCAGGCCAGACAATGACATCGTCATTACTTTCGTTGCCGTTTCCTTCCGGGGTTTCTGTGTCATTTCCATTCGAAACGGTATCGTCTTCCGAACAAGCTGCCATGAAAGACAGTGCAACCAAGGCTGTTCCAGCCAATAAATAATTCTTCAGTTTCATGTTGTAATAATAATTTTGTTATTAGTGTTTAATCTTTAGTTAGTTATAATTTGTATCTGATTCCTATCATGATTGATTGTCCGTGCCATTCCTTACGTTCGATTACGTTGCCGTCTTTACGTTCTGACTTTACAGTTTCTGTTTGCGGACTGTTTTGGATGAATCGAAGCAAAGGTGTATCCAGTAAGTTGGACGCTTTGGCAAAGATGCTGATGCCATTCTTGAAACTCTTTTCAACGGAAGCATCCAGTTGCATGTAACCGTCTTCCCAGATATCATCGTTGTACCAGTTGGAAATATCGCTCAGGCGTTTTCCTGTATAGCTTCCGGCGATTTGTCCTTCCCAGCCGTATTTGGTACTCTTGAAGAGCAGGGACAGATTGGCTACGTGGGCAGCCTGTCCGAACAGCGGGCGGGTCTGTGAAATACTCTTTACGTCATTGCCTTCCATGATACGCTTGTTTGTGGTGATGGAAGAATGTGTGTAAGTATAGTTTGCCTTGATTCCGAACCAGTTGAAGTATTTCATGATATCTACTTCCACGCCCAGGTTGGTAGCATTACCAAAGTTCATCGGTTTGTAGTAAGTATCTTGTCCCTCGTTCAGCAAACCATATTCAATCGGGTTCTTCAATCTTTTATAGAACATGCCCACCATGAACTGTTCGGATGTTTTGGGAAAGAATTCATAACGCAAGTCGATGTTGTCGGCTACTGTATGTTTCAGGTCGGGATTACCTTTTTCCTTATAGTCTTCGTTAATGATGCTGTAAGGTACAATTTCGAAGAAACTCGGGCGGTTGATGGAACGTGCGTATGAGAAACGCAGGTTGGCATTTTTGTGTACTCCGTATTTTACGTGAAAACTTGGCAGTACATCGGTATATTTCTGGTTGCCTTCCGGATCCGCATTATCGGTAGGAAACTCCAGTACATATCCCTGATTGGTGTGTTCCATACGTACTCCTGCAATGAACTCCCAGTTGCGGTAAGTATATTTTGCCATTCCGTAGGCTGCACCGATTTTTTCCGTCGCATCATAGTTCAGCGGATCGGTGATGTTTCCGTATTTTTGTGGAGTAAACAGAATTTCATCGTAGTTGTTCCAGTCCTCGCCCTGATACTGTGGATCTTTCGCTCCTGTAGCAGAGTTGAACGTATATTCATTGAAGAAGCTGTTGCGCTTTTTGTCGCGGTACATACCTCCTGCCGAGAAGTCGAATACAGAACCGTTGTCCAGTTTCAGTTTGTACATCAGGTCTACATAGCCCGTTTTATCCTTGTCGGAATTATGTTCCCACCGACGGGTAGCAGCTCCCGAGGTCTGGACATGGCTTCCTTGCATAAAGATTTCTGTATTGTCAGGGGTTTCGCTGTAAGCTTTCGAAATGACGGCCGACCAGTTCAGGCGGAGAGCTCCGTCGTCCAGAAAAGCATGTTCTCCCTTCAGGGTAGAATTGATGATGTACTGGTGGTTCCATTTCATACGTACCGAGCCTTCCTCGTCGTCGTGACTGTCACGAACTTCGGCCTCGCGCATGTCCATGTAACCGTTGTACCATGTCAGTTTATGGTTGGCACTGATTTGATAGTCCAGTTTGGCATGTGCTCCGATTCGTGTCTGTTGGGAAGAATAGTTACGGTATTCGATGCCATTGTGTGTGGTTCCCGGCTGGTAATACAACTGACTTTCCTTGCCTCGATAAGTGTTCAGGAAACTTCCTGCAAGCATTACACCCAGTTTGTCCTGAAAGAAACGGTCGCCGTAAGACAGTCCGGCTGTCAGGTCGGGCAATGGCTTTTTCCATGTCATGTGCAGATTGTCGGTTGTGAAATTATCCATTGTCACCCGGTTGTCTTCCGGTTTTCCCATCTGTTCGTAGGGTGACTGCTTGACGATTGCTCCATGATTGAACGACTGGAAGTCGCGGTCGAAATACATGGCGTTGTATCCGGTTGAAACATTTGCTGTAAACTGTCTTTCGGAAGGGGCATCCTTCATAATCAGATTCACGGCACCACCGATTCCATCACCTTCCATGTTTGCAGTAAGCGACTTGGTTACTTCCAGTCGGTCCAGCATTTCCGACGGGAAAATGTCCAGCGGAACAAAACGGTTCTTGTTGTCCGGACTCGGAATCTTTACTCCGTTTATCAGTGTATAGTTGTAACGCTTGTCCATACCGCGAAGAATAGCGTACTGACCTTCGCCGCTGCTGTTACGTTCGATGGTTACACCCGACATACGCTGTATTACGTTTGCTACTGTAATATCCGGTGAAAGCTCGATAGCCTTGGCACTCATCACGTTTACCACGTTCATGGCCGAGCGCTCGATACCGCGTGCTCCGGCTTCCGTACGTCCGGGATTGCTTGCTACCACCGTAACACCTTCCAGTACGACGTCGTCGCTTTTCAGGGGAATGACGATTTCTGTATCCTTACTTCCAATCTCTATTTCACATTTCTTATATCCCACGTAGGAACATACCAGTGTATACTTGGGACGTGCTACCGACAGGTTAAAGCTTCCGTCCATTCCCGATACTGCACCTTTACCGGGCTCTTCTTTAATAAGAATGGAAGCTCCGATAATTTCCTCGCCTGTCTGTGCGTCTGTTACTTTACCTTTTATGTCTCTTGCATGGATGTTTGTAGTCGCAAGAAGTAGTAAACCTAATACCAAACTTGATTTCATCTGTTTTTTTTATTTTGACGCTGCAAATGTATGCCTTGTGTTTTTCATGGTGGTTTCGGCGATATTTCAAAAATAATACAAAATGGAATTTGGGAAGTTTTGTACGTTTTTATTGATGTCTGAAGAGGGCGAAAAAAAACATGCCGACGTTTTCGGAAAAACGTGGGCACGTTTTAGGGAAAACCTCGGCATGTTTTTTTAAAATTTGTACAAAAAATAAGTGAAACGTCAGCATCTTTTTTTTAAGAGCTGAAAACGCCTTCAGAACAGGCTGTAGGGCTGTTCCGGCTTAGTCGTCGGATTTGGATACGGCTACGGGCAGTTGTATGTTTTTTTCTACCTGCATCCAGTAGTTGTATACATCTTTCCAATGGTAGTAAGGTGCCATGTCTGTATCTACCGGCAGTGTGACTTCACGCTCGTTGAGCAGGATTTTAACCAGAATATCGTCATTGCCGGGCTTGCGGAAGAAGATAAGCTGGATGTTTCCACACATCGGGATAATCCGGTAGGTGCGGTAAGTATCGGCTATTTTCTGCCAGTCGGTCGTGGCGCAAGTCAGCTTGTTGATACCCATCAGGGCAGCCAGCGGGGCAAGGTTCGTATCGTGTCCGTAACGCAACGTTACACCGTTTTTCTTCGAAGCGATGACTGTATCGGCTGTCTCGATGAAATTCTTCAGCAGGTTGCGTTCCAGCTTGTACATACACGAGCCGCTCAGCGGAGAAGCTCCTTTTTCGTAATACCATTCAAAGTTGTTGCGTTGCCACAGGTCGTAGCGTTCGCGGGCAGTAAAGAGGAAAGCCAGATTTTCCTGATTGTAACTGCTCTGGCTGATATCGTCGAGTTCGAATAAATCCTGCATCAGTTGTACGGGATTCTTTACGCTGTCTGGTTCTACAAACAGTTGTTTCATCAGGCGTTGCGGATGAACATACACACTGTCGGCAGCACGGTATACACTGTCGGCGTTGGCCAGATGCATTTCTTCGTATGTCGGATTCTTATATTTTATATAATAAGCGTCGTGTTCGCTGGCATCCGTTGTAATGGTCAGCTGCGGATTCAGTCCTTTCAGTTCCACGCATGCGGCAGCCATCGAGAGAAATGCGCGTGTCTTATACGTAGACCGTGCATCGACATGCGTACCGTTCGAAAATACTTGCGGGTAGTTGGCGTACATACGCTGTATCAGTTCCCGGTGCTGCTGTGCACCTTTGGGAGTCAGTTCACCGTATCTGCCTTCGGCTTCCGCAGCCAGCTTTTCGATAATGCTCAGGGCACGCTTGCCGTCGGCTGTAAGTTGATTCCGCTGTGCCGCTTCTCTCAGAATACTCAGGGGTACGTCGTATTTTTTCTTTTTGGTGAGGTAGCGTGAACCGTGGCGGGCAAAGGTGGAAATATAAAAAGGTGTATAGCCTTCGGGGGCGGGAGTGAGCGATGTTTCCGGTGCCTGATAGGCATAATATTTGCCGGCAGCAAGTGCTGGATTGGCATTGATTTCCTCGAAAGCGCTTTGGGCTATTGCCGGAATAGATATGAATCCGGCCAGTAACATAGAAATAACTGTTTGTTTCATTTGATTTTTTCGGTTGGTTCAGCATGCAAAAATAAGGGCTTTCCTCCCATAACCATATATTTGTCCGGAAGAGATTGCTGTCTTGGCGATGAATGAAACAGAGGTGTAATATGAATGTAATAATGAAGGAAGCCGTTTCAAACAAGGAATTCCCTGCTTGAAACGGCTTTATATGGGCGATGTTTGTGTAAACAGATTTTATGCCGGTAATCGCTTGTACTCCTTATTTATATATAAGGTATTTGATAAAAAGGTAACCTCCGAACACCTGCAAGGCCATGCCCGGCAGTCCGATTCGGAAATCTTGCAGTGCTGTATGAAGACTGCCGCTCAACAGCCATTCTCCCAGCGTGCCAGTTACCTGATAGAATGCTACTACCAGCAACAGAAGAAGCACGGAAACCTGTTTGCTGCGGTGTGCAATGTATCCGGCTCCGGCGGCAAGGAGTACAGATTTCATCAAGATGGCAGGGAGCACGGCGGGAGCGGGCATTCCGAACAGCCAGGAGTTGACCAGCGGAGAGGCTATGGCTGTCAGCAGTCCGGCTTTCCATCCATATTTGTAGGCACCGATGAGCGTGAAGAAATAAATGGGCAGCCACGTGGTTCCTCCTGCGGGGAAGAGGTGGAACAACTGAGGCAGTACGACATTTCCGGCTACGAATATCAGCGCAGTCAGGTAAGTCTGTATCTCATTGTAATCCAATGAATAAAGTTTTACGGTCGATTTCATGATATGTCTTTGTTTTAAATATGATTCTTGTTTCTGAGTTGTGCGACAAACGCTTTGATGGCAGGAAACATTTCTTCGGGAGTATTCAGATCCTTGCAGGCTGTTTCCAGCGGACATCTTCCGGTTTTGTCACGGTTGACGATGAAGGGTGTTTCTTCCTTAAAGTCAGTCGGGATGCCGGCTGCGCGCAATACGGAAAGAGCTGAAGAGCTGATGACATCGGCATATACCTCTTTCATCTTTCCCAGCACGATGAGGGCGGCAGCCCCTTTCCCGATAACCTTGTCGGCTATGCGGGCACCTTGCATGAACTCCTTCTCGTTTTCATACAAATCGTACAGGTCGGCTACTCCGCGACGGGTAAAGGTACGGATTTTTCCTTCCTTTTCTATTACGCACGAATAGCCTCCCGTATGTAATGTTTCAATCAGTTCTTCCATCGGGTTACAACGTTTCTTGCTTGAGCTGTTCTACATACTGGTCGATGCGGTGCAGTTCTTTCGGTATGTCGATGGACTGCGGGCAGTGAGGTACGCACTGGCTGCACCCGATGCAGTGGCTTGCCTGACGCAACTTCGGAACACTTCGGTCGTAACCTACCAGGAAGGCGCGCCGTGCCTCGGCGTAATTCTCGTCGAGCTTGCTCTTTGGCATATACCCTTCGTTCACACACTTGTTATAATGAACGAGGATGGCAGGTATATCGATGCCGTAGGGGCAGGGCATACAATACTTGCAGTCGTTGCACGGAACGGTAGGGTAGCGTAGCATTAGCTGGACTGTTTCTTCGAGGAAGTCTTTTTCTTCCTGTGTCAGCGGTACAAGCGGCGAATAAGTACGTATGTTGTCTTGCAGATGTTCCATGTAAGTCATACCGCTCAATACCGTCAGCACCTTTTCGGGTGAGCCGGCAAAACGGAAAGCCCACGAAGCTACACTGCCTTCAGGATTGCGTTCTTTCAAACGTGTGAACACGTGTTCCGGAATATTCGAGAGTCGTCCGCCCAGCAACGGTTCCATAACGACTACCGGAATGTTTCGTTTGCTGACTTCGCTGTACAGATAGTCGGCATTGATGTTGTTGCCCGACGCATGTTTCCAGTCGGAATAGTTGAGCTGTATCTGTACAAAATCCCAGTGTACCTTGTCGTGCAAGGCAAGTGCCTTGTCGAATTCTTCCTTGACGCCGTGAAACGACCATCCCAAGTGTCTGATTCTTCCGGCTTCGCGCTCTTTCAGCAGAAAATCCAGCAGCCCGTTGTCGAGAAAACGTCCTTCCAGACCTTTCTTACCCGGTGCACCCAGCATGTGAAGCAAGTAGTAGTCGATGTAATCTACTTGTAGTTTCTCCAGTGAATTATGGTACATCTTTACTCCAAAGTCATAGTCAGAGTTCGAGAAGTTAGACATCTTCGTCGCAACAAAGAACTTTTCCCTCGGATGACGTTTCAGGGCAATACCCGTCGAAGTTTCCGACCATCCTTGCACATATACAGGGGCCGTATCGAAATAATTCACCCCGTGTTCGATGGCATAATCCACCAGCCGGTTCACTTCTTCCTGATCGATGACATTACCTGTGCCGTCGGGGGCAGGGAGTGTCGGCCAGCGCATGCATCCATATCCTAACAGAGATACCTTATCTTTATATGGAGGAAAGTTGCGGTATGTCATTTTACCGATTGGTACCGGAGTATTTCCTTCTTTTTCCGTGTCTTTTTTAGGCGAACATCCGTAAAGCGAGGCAGTTGCTCCCAGTGTACTGATGCCTACAATCTTCAGAAAATCCCTGCGGTTAATATTGTGTTGTTTGTCCATTTTCCTATAAATTTTTGAAAAGAGTTAGCCTGAAAAATAAATTAAATCACACGATGATGTTCGTGCCCTTCCACATAAATGGCGCTGAATGGACGTGCCGGACAGAGGTTTTCGCAGGCTCCGCAACCGATACAGCGCTCGGTGTTGACGGCGGGAATCTTGAGCGATTCCGGATTTCCGGCTTCCGATGGAATCATGGAGATGGCATTTACCGGACAGTGGCGTGCACAGTTGCCGCATTCCTGCTTGTCGGTAAGTGGAATGCAGTAGTCTTTTACCCATACGGCATGTCCGATTTGAATGGATGATTTCTCGGCTTTGTCTATTTTAAGAATAGCTCCTGCGGGACAGACTTCCGAACATTTGGTACATTCTGGGCGGCAGTAACCATGTTCATAGGACATTGTGGGCTGCATGAATGTATCGAGCGACTGCGATGGACGCAAGACTTCGTTGGGACATGCCGACACACACAACTGGCAGGCAGTACAATGCTGCTGCATGTTGCGCGCGCTTTGTGATCCCGGAGGAGTAATCGGTGTCTGGCGCTTCGGCGCTTTCTTCTCGATGATGTCTGCCAGTCCGCCGTCCATCTTGATCTTTTCAGCTTTTTCGGCAACTTGTGCCTGAATGGAAGAGGTCAGCAGAAGCAGGGAGCTGGCAAGAAACTCTCGTCTGTTCTCGCCTTTCGGCTGGGCAGCCGGTTGACTTTCGGCCTTTTTAGAGTAAGCAAACCGGTAGTGGATAGCATCTTTCTTGCATTTTCCGATACAGTTCATACAAGCCACACACCGGCTGTGGTCTACCTGATAATTGTCAGTATCGATGCACGATGCCTTGCAGTTGCGGGCACACAGCGTACACTTGTTGCATTTCTCCTTGTCGATACTGATGCGGAACAAGGAGAAGCGTGAGAGTAATCCCAAGATTGTACCTACCGGACAAATGGTGTTGCAGTAAGTGCGGCCGTTTCTCCATGCCAGAACAATGACGAGCACTGCCATTGCTATGGCTATAATAAAGGTAGGCAGGCTTTTGAGCCATACATCTGTGCGGTAAAACGTATAACTGTCTATCCGTTCCGCAATGGCTGCGAGCAGGTTGTTGCCCCAGATCCATACAGGCTGGAAAACATTATTGGCCATTCGTCCGTAAATGCCATACGGGTCGAGCAGTGCAACAAAGGCATGTATGCCGGCAATGAAAGCGACTACCAGCAAAATAAGCATGACATACCGCAGCCAGTTCTTGGGCTTGGAATAGGTGTAGGGCATTTTTTTCTTCCCTTTGCCTATGCGCGCCACAATGTCCTGAAAGACTCCCAACGGACAGATGACCGAACAATAAATACGACCGCCTACCAATGTAAGCAAAACCAAGAATAAAATGACTCCGGCGTTGAGTGCCAGTACCGCAGGTAGAAACTGTATCTTGGCCAGCCAGCCGAACCAAAGATGCAAGATGCCTGTAAAGTCTACGAAGAGTAGCGTAATGAGCAGGAAACAAATCGCTGCCAGTATCCTTCTGATTTTCCGTAGCATGATTTTGATTTTTAAGATTTACTTGCCAAAACTGTTTGATAGCAAAAGTACGAAAAATCTTGTATGGGCGAATATTTGTCACAAAGGAATTAAAAAATATATCATATATTCATGGAAATGTTGAAAATACCGTAAAAATATAACTCTGTGGCAGTGGCGGATAAAAGGAAAAGTCGTAGAAAGTGCTCTTCTGCATTTGGACCAATGTGCAGACGGGCTGCGAAAACATGCTTTTATGTCTTTTATTTAAAAACAATCTAAATAACTTGCATAGCATGTTTCAATGATATATCTTTGCGGAAAATAAAAACAAACATGAGGTTATCTGAACTACAAACTGGAGAAAAGGGCGTAATCATCAAGGTAATGGGACATGGAGGCTTTCGTCGTCGTATTATCGAGATGGGATTTGTTAAAGGTAAAACAGTAGAAGTCCTTTTAAATGCTCCCTTAAAAGACCCTATCAAATATAAGATTATGGGGTACGAAATATCACTTCGCCGGCAAGAGGCTGCTATGATTGAAGTGGTAAGTGAAGAAGAAGCACGCGAATCTATGCAGGAAACGCATTTCCATAATCCGATAGCGGAAGATATTCCCGTATCTGAAGCAAAACTGAAAGAAATAGCAAGTGGAAAGCGCCGTACGATAAACGTAGCACTGGTCGGCAATCCGAATTGTGGAAAAACATCACTCTTTAATGTTGCTTCCGGCTCGCACGAGCATGTTGGTAATTACAGTGGCGTGACGGTGGACGCTAAGGAGGGACATTTCGACTTTCAGGGTTATCATTTCCGTCTGGTAGATTTGCCGGGAACTTATTCGCTTTCGGCTTATAGCCCTGAGGAACTGTATGTTCGTAAGCATATCATCGATGAAACTCCGGATGTGATAATTAATGTGGTCGATGCGGGTAACTTGGAACGCAACCTGTATTTGACTGCTCAGCTGATAGACATGAACGTTCGGATGGTTGTGGCATTGAACATGTATGATGCGCTTCAGCATAGTGGAAATACGCTTGATTATAAAAAACTCGGTCAGTTGTTTGGTGTTCCTATCGTTCCTACCATCAGCCGTACGGGTATGGGTATCGACAATTTGTTTCATGTAATAATCGGGCTGTATGAAGGTGCCGATTTTATGGGGCAGAAAGAGGAGATACAAAACGAAGCAATGCGTGAATATCGGGAGTGGCATGACAAATATGTTCCCGACCATAAATATGGAAGTCATGATGAGGAAACGCAGGAATTCGATGGAAAGAGTTATATCCGCCATATACATATTAATCATGGTCCGGAACTGGAACGTAGCATTGATGCGGTGAAAGAGGAAATTTGTAAGGATGAAAATATACGTTACAAGTATTCTACTCGTTTCCTCGCGATTAAATTGCTGGAAAATGATAAGGACATCGAACAGCGTGTAATATCGACTTTGCCCAACGGGAAGGAAGTGATGAGAATTCGTGATAAGGAGGCAGAAAGGATACGCCTGTCGATGAATGAGGATAGTGAGCAGGCCATTGCCGATGCCAAATATGGATTTATCACCGGAGCGCTGAAAGAAACTTTTACGGAAAAGAATCAGGATACGGAGATGTTTACTCGTATCGTCGACAGTATAGTGACGCACAAAATTTGGGGATTCCCTATTTTTTTCGTCTTTCTTTATCTGATGTTTGAATGCACCTTTGTCTTCGGGGAGTATCCGAAGGGATGGATAGAATGGATTGTTGCACAGATTGCTTCATTGGCCGAGAACTTCATGCCGGCAGGGCCTGTTAAGGACTTGATTGTAGACGGTATAATCGGAGGAGTAGGGGGCGTTATCGTGTTCCTGCCTAATATCTTGCTGCTGTATATCTTCATTTCGTTTATGGAAGACTCAGGATATATGGCACGTGCGGCATTTATCATGGATAAGATCATGCATAAGATGGGACTGCACGGTAAGTCGTTCATTCCGTTAATTATGGGATTTGGCTGTAATGTACCTGCCATCATGGCATCGCGCATTATTGAAAGCCGTAAATCTCGCCTGGTAACGATATTGATTAATCCGCTTATCTCATGTAGTGCCCGATTGCCTATTTATCTGGTTATGATCGGAGCTTTCTTCCCATCGAAAGCAAGTCTGGTATTATTGTCTATTTATGTAATAGGTATTCTGCTGGCAGTGCTGATGGCACGTATTTTTAGTCGTTTTATTGTAAAAGGTGATGATGCTCCGTTTGTGATGGAACTTCCTCCTTATCGTATGCCGACTCTCAAGTCTGTACTTCGTCATACGTGGGAAAAAGGTGCACAGTACTTAAAGAAGATGGGGGGAGTTATTATGGTGGCCTCTATTATTATCTGGTTCTTGGGATATTATCCGAATCATAATGCCTATTCTACGACAGCAGAACAACAGGAGAACTCTTATATCGGTCAGATAGGAAAGGCTATTGAACCGGCTATTGAGCCTTTGGGATTCGACTGGAAGATGGGGATTGGTCTTCTGTCCGGTATTGGTGCCAAAGAGCTTATTGTAAGTTCGCTCGGAGTCCTTTATACGAATGATGATGATATTAATTCGGTAGATCTTTCAGACCGTATTCCGATTACACCGTTAGTTGCATACGGTTATATGCTGTTCATCCTGATTTACTTCCCTTGTGTAGCTACAGTTGCTGCCATTAAAAATGAATCGGGTAGTTGGAAATGGGCCGCGTTTACGATATGTTATACAACTCTGCTGGCTTGGGTTGTGGCTTTTTTGGTGCATCAGGTCGGAAGTCTGTTTATATAAATTAAGGTAATATGAATGTACAAGATGTAATAATTTATGTGATTATGTTTCTCTGTGTGTTATATACAGGGAAACATTTTCTGAAATTTTTCAGAAGGGAAAAAGCTGTGTCAAGTGGTTGCAACTGTGGATGTTCGGGTTGTCCCATTGCAAAGAAGGAGTATTGCCGAGGTTATGAAAATTCAAAAAAATGAGCTTTGGGTATTGCAGAATCGAAAATTAGTTATACCTTTGCATCGCAATCGGGACAAAACGATTGCTTTTAGGAAATGGTTCCTTGGATGAGTGGCTTAGTCAGCGGTCTGCAAAACCGTGTACGGCGGTTCGAATCCGCCAGGAACCTCGCAAAAGGTCGACTGATTATTCAGCCGACCTTTTTTCATAACGGGAAAACTATTATTTATTCCAAAATCAATAAAACATGAAAACACTATTTTTATCCGTATGTCTGTTTATGGCATCATTAACGGGAGAAGCACAAACACGTTATTCGCAGGAAATGGCACAGTCGCAAGGCAAGCAGTGGACGCATGGAAAATCGTGGGATTATGTCAATGGTCTTGTGGCAAAATCTCTTCTTAATTTATGCGAACAGTATCAGTATGCTGACTGGACCGGCAATTATTATCAGTGGGCAAAGGAATATGCCGACAATGCAATTAATCCGGACGGTACCTTTAAGAATTTCAAAAAAGGAAATATCGATAATATAAATTCGGGAAAGGTGCTTTTTGCTTTATATAAGCATGAAATGACCTTAGATAAAAAGAATGGTACTCATAATGCCGACCGTTATAAAAAAGCGGCAGACTTTCTGCACGACTATCTGGTAAATGATTATTCACGTATTCAGTCGGGAGATGCAAAAGGATGTTTCTTCCACAAAGATATCTATCCGGACCAGATGTGGCTGGACGGTATTTATATGGGAGCTGCGTCTTATGCTGAATGGCAGGCTAATTTTGATCCTGATAATGTACAGGCGTGGGCTGATATCGCTCACCAGTTCAAGACGGTTGCCCGTCATACATACGATGCAGACAAACAGCTTTTCTATCATGCCTGGTCTGCCAATCCGGAAGATGTCAATTCTTTCTGGGCAAATAAATCGGAACCTTATAAGGGATGTTCGAAAGAGTTCTGGGGGCGTGGTATGGGATGGTATTTTGCAGCTTTGGTAGATGTCTTGGAGATTATGCCGAAAAATCATCCTGATTATAAAGAGTTGGTCGCTCTGACTAATACCGTGGCAAAGGGATTGAAGCGTTGGCAGGATAAAGACAGTGGTGTATGGTATCAGCTTCTTCAATATGGTAATTCGTATGTGGGAGAGTGTGGTATAGCCAATTATCTGGAGTCTTCTGCTTCGAGCATGTTTACTTATGCTTATTTGAAAGGTATTCGTTTAGGAATTCTTCCGGAAACTTACAAAGATGTTGCGGAAAAGGCATATCAGGGACTTCTGAAAACTTTCGTGACTCAAAATTCTGATGGAACGATTAATCTGAATCAAAGCTGCCGTTCTGCAGGCTTGGGACCGGCAAAGGATCCATCTCGAGACGGGTCTGCAAGTTATTATTTATGTGGAAGTGATGTAACTATTGTAAATAATGAAGGAAAGGCAATAGGGCCTTTTATCATGGCCAGCTTGGAATATGAACGAAAAAAATAGTTTCATAAAGATTCTGTTTACATAATTTCTTGAAAATCGAGAATTATTTTATTTCCCTTCTATTTTTTTTTCATCCCTCCTTATTGCACGCATGGTGTGATAGGGAGGGATGTTTATTTGGTTGATATTTATACTCTTATCTGTAATATCAGGGTATCAAAAGAACATTGAGGTTGTTTATAAAGCAAATATTTGAAGAAAAAAGGTTGGCTTTTTTTATATTTTTTTGTCGTAAGGTATTGTTTGTTTCAAAAAATGTTGTACCTTTGCATCGCAATTGAGAATAACGGTTGCGAGAAACAATGGTTCCTTGGATGAGTGGCTTAGTCAGCGGTCTGCAAAACCGTGTACGGCGGTTCGAATCCGCCAGGAACCTCTCAATGCACTCTTAGCTCAGTTGGTAGAGCAACTGACTCTTAATCAGTGGGTCCAGGGTTCGAATCCCTGAGGGTGTACAATACATTAATGCAAAAAGGTAGAAAAGTTCTGAAAATCAATTGGTTTTCAGAACTTTTTTTGTTTTTTACTATGCAGAATAAGGTAGTTTTCGGAAAGACAGAAAGGACTTATTCGTGGGACTTTTTTAGCCCCTAAAAAAAGTCCCACGAATATGATTCTATTTCATTATTTATCAGTGTTTTGCATAGATTCATCTTGTGGTAAATAAATTAGATTTGTAGCGACAAAAGAAATTTGTTTTGCCTTGTAGATATGATAATTGGTCTCATTCATGTTTTTTCTTCTTTTAGTAGTTGATGATTTATTTGTTTGAATTCCGTTCAGGTCAGACAGCCTGCTTGGCTCTTTCTTTTGCTTCTGTCGCTGGGTATTGTCTGTTTGGGAAGCATGCTGTAAGGTATTGCGGCGTATGTCCGGGCTTTCCTGAAAGAGCTGAATCTGTCCGCTATTGGCATTGACTTTTATGTATGAATCAAACTGTTTACCATTGGGACCTTTTCATGTCCGTTGCAAAAATGGACTTACCATCCTGAAGGTTTGTTCTTCTCTGTGCCGGAAGCAGATGGTCGTAAACTTTAGTCGGGATGGTATAACAAGTGTTTTAAAGATTAAAATATGATAATTCATTTGATTAATTTAATGGCTATTCGTACTTTTGCGAACAACAAACAGAAAGAGGAATAGAAATGATAAAAAAGAAGTATACAGAAGAGCAGGAGAAGTTAGCCCGTTTTGCAAAAGCGATGGGGCATCCGGCACGTATAGCTATACTCCAGTTCCTGGCATCTCAGGAATCTTGCTTTTTTGGTGATATTCATGAGGAACTTCCTATAGCAAAAGCTACGGTATCTCAGCATCTGAAAGAGCTGAAAGAAGCCGGACTTATCCAAGGGGAAATAGAAACACTGAAAGTAAAATACTGTATCAACAGGGAAAACTGGGAAACGGCAAAAAAGATGTTTGCAGATTTTCTTGGCCAACCTATATGTAAGAAAGAGAGCTGCTGCAAGTAAGCTCTTTTTTTTAGGAAGAAAAGTTCGTGGTTTTGCGAATAACTAACAATAAAAATAGAAAGACATGAAAAAGATTTTATTCTTAATTGCTGTATGTTTCGCCTTTATCTCTTGCAACATGAATGCAAAGAACGGAACTGAAGTACAGGCTCAGAAAGAAGTAACAGTAAAAGACCATGTAGAAGTATTGTATTTTCATGGAAAGCAGCGTTGCGCAACCTGTATGGCTATCGAAAGCAATACAAAAGCAGCAATGGAAGAAAGTTTTGCTGAACAAATGAAAAAAGGTGAAGTGGTTTTTAAAGTAATAGACATCAGCAAGAAAGAAAATGAAAAGATAGCTGAAAAGTATGAGGTAACCTGGTCATCACTGTTTGTCGTTAAATATAAGAACGGACAGGAAACATCTGAGAATATGACAGAATTTGCTTTCGGAAACGCCCGTAAGTCACCGGATGTATTCAAGGCAGGTGTAGTGGAATCTGTAAATGAAATGTTGAAATAATATAGAGGGCTATGGATTGGTTACAGACATTGCTGGATAACAGCTCTACTCCCGTTCTTACGGCATTCTTACTCGGACTGCTGACCGCACTATCACCTTGTCCGCTTGCAACAAATATAGCGGCCATCGGATTTATCGGAAAAGACGTAGAAAACAGGAAACGTATTTTCCGGAACGGTCTGCTTTATACGTTGGGACGTGCTCTTTCATATACCCTGCTCGGAGTGGTACTGATTATGATTCTGAAAGAAGGCTCCAGCATGTTTGGTATTCAGAAGACTATCGGAACATGGGGGGAACTCGTTCTTGGTCCGCTTCTGCTTGTAATAGGCCTGTTCATGCTCTTTGGTGACAAACTTAATCTTCCGAAATTTGGGTTTAACGGAAATGCGGAAGGTCTCGCCAGAAAAGGCGGATGGGGTGCCCTGCTGATTGGAATATTGTTTGCTTTGGCTTTCTGTCCGACAAGCGGTGTGTTTTATTTCGGTATGCTGATACCGATGTCAGCTACAGCTACAGCCGGTTATCTGATGCCGGTGGTATTCGCCATTGCCACAGCTCTGCCTGTACTTGCCGTTGCATGGATTCTTGCTTTCAGTGTTCAACAGATAGGAAGTTTTTACGGCAAGATGCAGAAAGTGCAGAAATGGATGAACCTTATTGTTGGTGTGGTATTCATCATCATCGGTATCTATTATAGCTGGATAATGTATTTATAAAACAAATCTGATAACAAATAAAATAATTACGAAAATGGAAATTAAAGTATTAGGTCCGGGTTGTGCCAAATGTAAATCAACCTATAATGTAATTGAGAAAGTATTGAAAGAAAACAATATCGATGCAAAACTGACCAAGGTGGACGACATCATGGAAATGATGAATTACAACATTATGACTACACCTGCTGTTGTTATTGACGAAGTAGTGAAAATGAAAGGACAGGTGCCGACAGAAAGTGATGTAAAGAAACTTCTTGGTATCTGATAGGGAGAATTATTTAACCATAAGCGGCAGATACAACCGTTATGGCATCTGCCGCTTTTTTGACAGGAACGATGTTCGTATTTAGACGAATAAAAAATATACATTATGATACAGGAATTTGCAGACTGGCTTGTTTACGGCCTTTTCGGACTGAGTGCCGAAACGCCGATAGGAGTTGCCGTAAACTTCTTCTTTTATGATACTATAAAGATTTTAATCCTTTTGTTCTTCATCAGTGTATTGATGGGAATTATCAATGCCTATTTCCCGATAGAGCGTCTGAGAAACTATCTGGTTACGCACAAGATGTACGGCTTGCAGTACTTATTGGCATCAATCTTTGGAGCTATCACTCCGTTCTGCTCATGTTCATCCATACCTTTGTTCATCGGATTTGTCAAAGGCGGCATTCCTTTGGGTGTCACTTTCGCCTTTCTGATTACATCGCCTTTGGTGAATGAGGTAGCTGTAGCCATGTTTCTCGGTTCATTCGGTCTGAAAGTGACACTGATTTACGTCATCAGCGGGATTCTGTTGGGAGTAATAGGAGGTTTCGTACTTGGACGTATGCGTCTGGCTCCTTATCTGAGTGACTGGGTAAAGCAGATACAGGCCAATTCGTCTGCCCAGGCCGATGAATGGGAAAAGAACCGTACCACCTTTATCAAACGACTCCCAACCATTGTCCGTGATGCCTGGAAGATTGTCAGCGGTGTGCTTATATACATCCTGATTGGTATCGGTATCGGTGCCTTCATGCATGGTTTTGTGCCGGAAGGCTTCTTCCAGCAATACATGTCGAAAGACAACTGGTATGCGGTTCCTCTTTCTGTCATACTTGCCGTACCGATGTATGCTAATGCCGCAGGTATCGTGCCTGTCATCGAGGTGTTTGTGGCAAAAGGTATTCCTATGGGAACCGCGATAGCCTTCATGATGGCGGTCGTTGGCCTTTCCTTGCCGGAAGCCACCCTGCTGAAGAAAGTAATGACATGGAGGCTTATCGGCATATTCTTCGGAACGGTTGCATTCTTCATCATTTTGTCCGGCTATCTGTTTAATTATATACTGTAAAGGACTGATGATGATTGGAAAACAATTAAAGAGGTGGTGGCCTGCGGTTATGCTGACTGCCATTTCTCTCCAGCCCGCAGTAGCACAGGATGGTGAAAAGGCATTTTCAGGGAAACCTGTGCTTACGCTTTTCTCCAACTACAAGGCCGGGCTTGGACACAAGAATGAAAACAGCGGATTCAACCTTGACCGTGCGTTTGTCGGTTATGAAGGGTTCTTTGCCAAAGGTTTTTCCGCAAAGATTCTCATGAATGTGGAAACGGTGGCCGATGAAAACGGGAATACAAAGTTCAACGGATATCTGAAGAACGCACAGATAGACTGGAAAGGAAACGGATTTTTCGTGTCTGCCGGACTGGTAAACCTGAGGCAGTTTTCAGAGCAGGAGAACTTTTGGGGACACAGATATATATTCAAGTCCTTTCAGGAAGAATACGGTATAGTCTTCTGTGAAGATATAGGTGTTGTGGCAGGCTATGAGTTCTCGCCGCTTATATCGGCTGATCTGGCATTGACAAATGGTGAAGGACGGAAATTCAAGAATATGGACAACAAGTATAAGTACGGTGCCGGCATCACATTGAAACCGGCAAAAGGGTTCATGTTCAGGATATACGGTGATATATACAACACACCGGAGTATCTGAAAACGGATACAGGCGTTCAGAAAGACCAGTATTCGGTAGCGGCTTTTGCCGGATACAACAACAGCTGGTTTTCACTTGGAGCTGAATATAACCGGGCATTCAACTATAAGTTCTCATCCGGAACAGACGTGAACGGTTATTCAGTTTACACGACCGTAAATATAGCACGCAAAATGCATCTGTTCGGACGTTTTGACCTTCTGGATGCGGCAGGTGAAAAGACAGGTAATGTCAGTGAAGGACACACGATTATCGGTGGTTTTGAATATTCTCCCATCAGACAGGTAAGAATTTCACCGAACTATCAGAGCTGGAAAGCCAGGAACGGAAGACGCGAGAATTATCTTCTCCTGAGTGTGGAATGTAAGATATGATAAAATGGAAACGCTTATGAAATATTTGTTGATGTCCGTAGCAATGCTGCTGCTTGTTACAGGATGCAAGCCAGGAAATGGGAAAAGCCGGGAAGAGGTCTGTGAAACAGATATGACGGAGAATGGTCAGGTAGTAAAGAATGTTCCTGTAGTCAATATAGCAGACAGTATACGTATTTATTTCAGCTATCCATTGTCAGACGGAACGGATTACGGTTATACATTCCTGGAGTTTGGAGCTATAGGATGTGCGCCCTGTAAGAAGATGGAAAAAGAAATGGAAACCATCCGGAAAGATTTCGAAGGAAAGGTAAATGTACGTTTCATCAACCTTTCAAAGAAATGGAACAAAGACTGGGCGGATTATTTTGAGATACAGACTATACCGACACAGGTCATTCTCGATAGTCAGGGAAAGGAAATATACAGGCATGTCGGATATATACCGGCTGACGAATTGAAAAAGGTATTCAAGTAAAATTTTAAGTCAAACCAATAAAAAACAAAATAAATGAAAGTATTGATTCTTTGTACAGGAAACAGCTGCCGCAGCCAGATGGCTCACGGCTTCTTACAGTCGTTCGACAAAAGTTTAGAAGTATATTCAGGTGGAACCGAACCGGCAGCCCAGGTAAATGCCAAGGCAGTGGAAGTGATGAAGGAAGCAGGAATAGACATCAGTTCTCATGTACCTACACACGTAAACACTTATCTTGATCAGGAATGGGATTATGTAATAACCGTTTGCGGTGGTGCCAATGAAAGCTGTCCTGCCTTTACAGGAAAGGTTGGTAAACGTATGCACATCGGCTTTGACGATCCTTCACATGCTACAGGCACGCCGGAGTTCATCGACTCGGAGTTCCGCCGTGTACGTGACGAAATCAGAAATGCCTTTGCCCGTTTCTACATCACAGAAATCAGAAAGGAAGAACTGCCGAAATGCTCTTGTAGCGGTAACTGCTAAGAAATAAGAATATGGAGAAAGAAAAAAGAATAGTTTCTTTTTGAGTGACTTCGGACAAGATAAAGTTTTAATCGAATAATTAGAAAAATCGGGTTATATGAGTAAAGAATGGTTTCCTCTTATTGATGAGGATAAATGTATCGGCTGCCTTGCCTGCTACAACAAATGCGAGCATGGCGTTTATGATGTTGAGAACGGCCGTCCGGTGGTTGTGTACCGTGAAGGATGTATTGACGGGTGTCATGGTTGCGGAAACTTATGCCCGGAAGGTGCAATTATCTATTCGGGTGAATATAAGGAACACATCAAATGCAGTTGCGGTTGTAGTGACTAAGACGTTACTACCGGAAAAAAGAAAGACATCCGGCCGTTGGCGTATATGCTGACTGTCGGATGTTGCTTTAATAATATTAAAGACACATGATATGAAGATTTTTATTATTTCCGACAGGGAAAATATGGCTGATATAGCTGCGGACATACTTCGGAATCTTGGAAACAATTTGGAAGTATATACAGAAAACGACATGGATCTGACGGAAGCAGAACAGAAATGTTGGGACTATGTTCTGTACATATCCTTCTATCGCAATCGAACAGGTGATTTAGACTGTTTAGACGGTTACAGTGTTATTTTGCAGGTAAAATCATGTACCGTAACAGAATCATGTAAAGGAGAATGCAGCGTCAATCTGTATTTAACCCTGAAGCTGTTAGTTCTGAGTTTCTACGAACAATATTTGGGACCACAGACTAACCCCTTCTGTATCTTACATAATTCAGAGGCGTTATCAGATCACCAAGGGCAATTATGGTAAGATTGAAAAGGATGACGATGTGAAAATGAAACTTTTACATTTTATCGTTTATAACTTCACATTTAATTTTAAAATCTCCATCTTTGGTATGGGAATGACCAATCTGTAAGCTTTCCAATCTGTCAGTTTTCATTCGTATATTCCATTTTGGTAGTCGCGTAAATATTGCATAAAAGTCTTTCCCGTTTCACGTTTAAAGAAACGCATCAGATGACTAGGATCGGAGAAATGAAATTCTTCGGCCAGCTGATTCACATTGCGGTTAGAAAATAGTAACTCATTTTTCAATTCTTCCAATAGACGTTGCTTGAGCAGATGATTGGCTGATACGCCGAATTGACTCATCACGGAACTGTTTAACGTAATACGGCTCACACGAAGCATATCCGCATATTCCTGTACCCGCTGCTTCGTACGGATATTCTTTTCCAGCAAGTCTTTAAACTGGAATGCATAATTGTTTTTAGGAATGTCAATTGGTAACCGGTAAGTGGCAGCATATGCCCGGTTGATAATTACTAATAAATAGTAAAGTACAGATACAATGAGATTATAAGTATCGGAAACAGGATGTAGAAGCTCCTGCTTTATGATTCCTAAAAGACGAATATATTCCGCCATGCTTTCCGGCGAAGCAAACAGATAGGGAGGAGTGTCGGTCTGATAATAATACAACAAGCGATACACAAAAAACTTGTCCGCTATGAATGTACGCATAAAATCCTCGCGGAATATGAGAAAAGAGTAATCCAGTGCTGCTTCATCCACATGCCATTCCTGCTGCTGATGCGGTGAGAGGAGTAGTACCATATTGGTATGCAATTCAAATTTTCGGAAATTCAGTAGCAGATACCCATTGGCTTTACGAAAAAAATGAAAGCTAAAAAAGTCTGTTTTAAACACCCGATTTTCTGTCAGGACACCACATATATCGTTACTGTGACCTGAGTTGATATAAAAATCCACACCACAACGTGTCTTGCTAAAAGGAACGCTGACTAAACGTTCAGGATTGACGATTTTATCCATAGATTTCGTTTTTGAGCAAATATACTATTTCCATTTATCAAAATGGCATATATTCCAGTTTTTAAAGCATAATTCATCCGATTTGTTTTACCGAACTTTGCGACTGAGATTAATACAACAAATTATATGGAAGGAAAAGTTACAATTCGATTGATCCGCAATGCTACATTGAGAATCCGTTATGCTGGGAAAGAGATTCTTCTTGACCCCATGCTTGCCGAAAAAGGTACCTTGCAGTCAGCTCTCGGTGTGTATAAGACACCAAGAGTACACCTTACGATGCCGATGAATGAGATTACGAATGGTGTGGATATGGTGTTGCTGACACATAACCATATTGACCATTATGATCCGACAGTGAAACAGCATTTACCGCAGGATATCTTGTTTCTGACACAACCGCAGGATAAAGTAAACATTATGCAGGATGGTTTTACAAATGTAGAGAGTATTGAAACAGACAAAACGATTGGAGTTTTAACCATTCATCGTATCCAAGGACACCATGGATTCGGACAGATTGGAGAAATGATGGGCCCGGTATCTGGCTATGTACTTACCGCGCGTGGTTTCCCTACTATTTATATAATGAGTGATTGCAAGTGGGAGGAGTGTATCCGTCAGGCCATTGAACAATTTTTTCCCGATTACATCATAGTGAATAGTGGAGGCGCCATATTCCCTGAATTTTCTCGGACAGAAGGTTCCATTATTCCCGACGAGCAAGAAGTTATGACAATGCTTGATGAACTTCCCATACACATCAAACTAATAGCCGTCCACATGGAAGCTACCGATCATGGGCAGACTACACGGGCAATTCTGCGTAACGAAGCCATACATCACGGAATAGATATGAACCGCTTGATTATTCCTGAAGATGGAGAAACAATTGTATTATGAGTGTCTGCATAAAATCCCTTATAAAAAACATGAATCTTGTGATAGGTTGTACCATTGGATGCAACTATTACGTGAGTTCGGGATAAGAAAGTATCTTTAAAAGTTGGTAATCACCGAATTATTTTGTATATTTAAGTCTGACAAACAATTAATTACAAATTAACAA